>JBEIVK010000025.1:0-15079 GCA_040373935.1 Alphaproteobacteria bacterium | reverse complement strand
GGCGGGCCTGGACCCGGCGGCGCCGCTCGCCCGGGCGTCGGCGCGCGCCTGGATCGCCGCCGTCGAGGCCGCTGCCACCGACCACGTGCGCGCGCGGGACCAGAACCCGGAGCCCCTGGTGGATCTCTTGTGCGCGAGCCTGTTCGTGCATCTCCTCGGGGCGGCCCGCGGTGCGGGTGGTCCTCTTCTCGACGGGTTGCCCCTGCTCAGCGGCCTGCTTGCCCCGGCGGCCCCGGAGCTGCGCGTCGTCGCCGCCGCCATCGTGCAGGACCGCCGGGTGCTGGTGGGCCGGCGCGCCGCCCACCGGGCGGATGGTGGGCGGTGGGAGCTGCCCGGCGGCAAGGTCGAGCCGGGCGAGCGGGACACCGCGGCCCTCGTGCGCGAGATCGCGGAGGAGCTGTCTCTCGCCATCGAACCCATGCGCTGGCTCGCCGACAGCGTGGTGCCCCGCCCGGGCGGCGCCCTCCGGCTGGTCGCGTGGGTCTGCCGCCTCGCGCCGGGCGCCCCGGCGGAGTTGGCGTCCACCGACCACGACGCGCTGCGCTGGGTCGGCGCGGAGGGCTTGTCCGGGCTGGACTGGGCGGCGGCCGACGTGCCCCTCCTCCCGGCCCTCGCGGCGGCGCTGGGCGAGGCCCCGCCGCCCGCCGGCTGATGGGCTCAGGCCTCCGAGAACGGGCGCGGCTCTTGGGCGGCCCCGCGCAGGATGGCCTCCCAGATGCCGTTTGCGGCGCTGTGGGGCGCGAAGGCCTGCAGCTCGGTCCAGCGGCGGGCGGCTTGGCCGGCCAGCGGCGCCCAGGAGGCCGGGTCGTTCTCCAGGATGCGGGCGAGGGTGTAGAGGCCGTGGGCGACGTCCGGGGCGGCGGCGTCGAGCAGGTCCACGCCGAGCACGACCTCCTCGACCCACAACAGCAGCTCCAGTCGCTCGGCGGCGGTGGAGGGAGCATCCTCGAAGAGCTCTTCCCAGGCGTCCAAGCCAGCGAAGCGCACCACCTCGCGGGCGCCGCGGAGCGACTCGGGGCCGATGAGGGCGCCGGCGCGCTCTCGGGCGAGAAGGCGGAGCTGACCGGCCGCGCAGGCAACCCCCAGCCCGTCCCCGCGCGCGATGGCGAGGTCCATGTCGAGCAGCAGGGTCGGCAGGGATTCGGTCGTCGCGGCGTGGGTGGTCATGGGGCCTCGGGTCGCGGCTGCATGTCCCAGCGCCGCACACCCTCCGTGACGGATCGGGCCCCGCGGCGCGATAGATGGGGCTGTCACGGATGCGCGCATGTTTCTTGACCACCTGCCCACCAAGCGCCGCGAGATCATGGGGAAAGCCCGCTTCTGGGTTTTTGACCTCGATGGGACCATCACCGTCCCGGTGCACGACTTCGACGCCGCGCGGCGGGCCCTCGGGGTGCCGGCCGGCGTGGACCTCCTGCATCACGTCGCCGCGCTGCCTCCGGGCCCCGCCGCGGAGGCCCGGCGTTGGCTCGCCGATTGGGAGCACGCGCTGGCCGACGCGGTGGTCTTGCAAGACGACGCGGCCGCCCTCCTCGCGGCCCTGCGCGCGGCGGGCCGTCCCTGGGGCGTCCTCACCCGCAACACCCGCGCGACGGCCGCCCGCACGCTCGCGTCCATCGGCCTCGTCGGCCGCGCGGGTCCGGGCATCGTCATCGGCCGCGAAGACGCTCCTCCCAAGCCGGCTCCCGATGGCGTACAGGCCGTCCTCGCCGCCTTGGGCGGCGTGGCGGCGGAGGCCGTGATGGTGGGCGACTACGTCTATGATTCTCAGGCCGGCCGCGCGGCCGGCGCCCTCACGGTGCTGGTCCGCCGGCCGGGAGGCACCGGCGCCCCTCCGGGGGCGGCAGACCTCGAAGTGGACGACCTCCGCGCCCTCCTGCCCGTGGAGCACCCCTGATGGCGACGCACGCACTCCTGCTTCTGATGTGGGCCGGCTGCGCGGCCCTGCCCGGCAAGGCCCCGGGGGGCGACAGCGGCGGTCCGCCTCTGTCCGAGGCCGAGATCGCCGCCCGCATCGCCACCTTGGGCCCGCTCCCGCCCCTGCCGGCCGACCCGACGAACGCCCTGGCCGACGTCCCGGCGGCGGCCCAGCTCGGCCAAGCGCTGTTTTTCGACCCGATCTTGTCCGGCAGCGGCAGCTTCTCCTGCGCCACCTGCCACGACCCGCGCGTGGGCTTCGGGGACCGCCGGCCGTTGTCCGAGGCCGCCGGCACCACCCGCCGCCACAGCCCCTCCTTGTGGAACGTCGGCCACCAACGGTGGCTCCTGTGGGACGGGCGCTGCGACTCCTTGTGGTGCCAGGCGGCCCAGCCCATCGAGGCGCCGGACGAGATGGACGGCGATCGCGTGGCCGTGGTCCGCGCCCTGCTCGCCCACCCGGTGCACGGCCCGGCGCTCGCGGCGCTCGCCGGAGAGCTGCCCGATCTGTCGGACCCGGCCCGCTTCCCGGCCCACGCCCGCCCGATGCCGGCCACCCCGGAGCACCCGGATCACCTGGCGTGGCTGGCCATGGCCCCGGAAGACCAAGACGCCGTCACGGCGGTCTTTGTCGTCGCGCTCAAGGCCATCGCCGCCTATGAGCGCCGCCTGGTCACAGGGCCAACGCGGGTGGACGCCTACGTCGCCGCCCGCGCGGCGGGAGACGACGCCGGGGGCGGCCACCTGAGCCCGGCGGAGGAGGCGGGGCTCGTGCGCTTCGTCGGCGAGGGCGGCTGCATCGATTGCCACGCGGGGCCGCTGTTCACCCACCGCGAGTTTCAGGCCATCGGGCTCGGCACGCGGCCTTGGCTGCCCGCGGACGACCACGGCCGCTACGATGGCATCCCGCTGCTGCAAGCCGACCCGTTCAACGCCGCCTCCGTCTGGTCGGATGCGCCCGCGGGCGATGCCGCCGCCCGCATCGGACGGCTGCTCCGCACGGCCGAGCAGGACGGGCAGTTCCGGGTGCCGGGCCTGCGCAATGTCGCGGATTCGCCGCCCTACATGCACGGCGGCCACTTCGAGACCCTCACCGATGCCGTGCAGCACTACAACCGCTTGGAGGAGTCTCCGGCCGGCGGGCACGTCGAGCCGTTCCTCCAGCCGCTCGGCTGGGACGACGACGCGGTGGCCGAGGTCGTCGCGTTCTTGGAGGCGCTCTCCGCGCCGCCTCCGGACGACGCCCTGCTCCGCCCGCCTCCGGCTCAGTGACGCTGAGAGTAACCCTCACACGTCCATTTCGATGGTGGTTCGATACTCCGGCTGGGCTCCGGGGCCGGCCGGCGGGGTGTCCTCCCCCTCGGCCGCGCGGGTGAGCAGCTTCAGGATCTGCGGGCCGAGCAGGTCCACCTCGGTGGACACGTAGCGCTGCTGGCCGTGCGCGTGCACAGACGCGGTTTGCAAGCGGAGGATCTCGGCGTCTTGGGCGAAGATGCGCATGCCGATCGGCTGGACGATGGGCTTCACGAGCAGGGCGGGCAGCCGGGTGCGCACCGACACGACCGCCCACACCACCGTTCGCCAGTCGGCCGCGGGGGTGAGCGCGGCGGCGGAGACCAGGTGGTTCTCCGTGCCGATGCTGTACTCGACCTCGATCGTCCCCGGGAGGATGAAGCGGTCGGCGTGGGTGACGACGCCGCCCGAGGGCGACAGGATGCGGGCGACCAAGCCCTCCGGCCGCGGCTCGCCGATGTAGTCGCAGACCGCGCGGTCGGCGTAGCGGGAGAGCTCGGCGCGGATGCGGTTCCGTGCGCCGTCTTTGCGAAACAGCCCGCCGTGAAGGAAGCCCGTATGGGGCACATCGAGCGCGTTTTCGGCGACGGCGTGCAGGCTGGCGTCCACCTCCAGACGGTAGCGCACGGTGAGGTGCGAGGGGTCGTCCGCCCAGGGGAAACGCGGGGGCGGCTGCGGGGGCGCAGACTTGGGATCTCCCCACACCCAGACGAAGCCCTGCTGCTCCTGCACGGGAAAGGCGGCGGCCCGGCGGGCCGGACGGTCTGCCTCTCCGACGAGGCAAGGGACGCGCTGACACGCGCCCGCGCGGTCGAACTCCCAGCCGTGGTAGGCGCACGCGAGGTGGCTGCCCCGCACGTGCCCGCGCGAGAGCGGGACATCGCGGTGGGGGCAGCGGTCTTCGAGGGCACCGACCTCGCCGTCCGCCCCGCGGAAGAGCACGATGGGGCGCCCGTAGAGGCTGGCGCGCACCGGCGGGGCGCCCGCGCGCAGGGAGGCCGACTCGGCGAGCACGTACCAGCCGCGCCAGACGCGCGGCACGGGAGGCGAGGTCCCCGGCGGATTCATGGGGCGGGTGTAGCCCGGCGCTGGAGGCCTGGCACGTGGCGCGGCGCCCGCGCGGACGGGAGGCCGCCACCCCCCGGAGAGACCCGAAGCCGGCCGCCCCGCCGACGGCCGCCCTTTCGTGATTGGGTGTGAGTGTGCCTCACAAGCGGTTGAGAGACCAGTCGTAGTCGGCCCAGCGCACGGTGTAGCCGCCGGCGAGGAGGAAGGGCGCGTGGACGGGGAGGTAGGGGGCAAGGAAGCGGATGGCGGCAGACTCCTTGGCGTTGAGCCCGGGAAGAGAGGCTGCATCCGTGGCGAAGTCTTCGGCGAACCAGTCAAAGATGCGGGAGAGATGGACGGTGCGGGCGGCGGTGTCCACCCGGATGGCGGTGGTGGTGGCCCAGCGGCGGGCGGCGGCGTGGAGGGCGGCGTCGGCGTCTTGGCCGCTGAGCCAGGCGGTGGCCAGGGGCGGGCAGCCGCGGCTGGCGCAGACAAGGGCGGCGTGCACCCGGGGGTCCCCCGCGGGGCGGAGGATGCGGTGCTCGATGTCGTCGAGCGTGACGGAGCGGCCCGCGACCGAGAAGCGACGGGTTGACCATGGCTTTCCGTGGTCGATCTCCTTGATGCCGGCCACCGGCCAGGCGTCGGCGACGAGGTCGAGCGTGAGGAGGTTGTAGGCGTCAATCCAGAACAGGAGGCGGGGGCCGGCGGCGGACGGCTCGGCGGCGGTGGCGAGCGCGGCCACGGCGGGTTCGAGGCGGTGGTCTCCTGCGAGCAGGGCATAGTCCACGCGGCCGTCGGGGGTGACGGCGCCGCGAAGGGTGGGCCACGGCACGGCGGCCCCGGCGAGGGTGGACAGGAGGAGGAGCGCGGCGGCGGGCATGGCAGGAGGATGCCGCCGGCCGTGCGCGGTCGCGGAGCGCAATACGGACGCCGCGCGGCGCGTACGGGCGCGGGGGGAGACGATGGGCGCGCGAGCGGCGGTGCAGCGAGACGTGGCGGCGCTCGTGGGCGAGACGCGGGCGCGGGTGGGGCTCGTCCTGCGGTCGGTGGCGGTTTTGTGGGCGGTGGAAGTGGTGGATGTGGTGCTGGGGGGCCGGCTGGACCGGCTCGGCGTGCAGCCGCGCAGCGTGGAGGGGCTGGTCGGCGTGCTGTTCGCGCCGTTCTTGCACGCAGGCTTCGGGCACCTGCTCGCCAACACCGTGCCCTTCGTGGCCCTGGGCTTCTTGGCGGCCGCGCGTCGGCGGGCCGACTTTTGGGTCGTGTCGGTGGTGTCGGCGGTGACGGCGGGGTTGGCCGCGTGGGTGTTCGGGGCGCCCGGGTCGGTGCACCTGGGGGCGAGCGGCGTCGTGTTCGGGTTCCTCGGCTTTACGATGGGCCGCGGGATCTGGGAGAAGCGGGCCGGTGCGCTGTTCCTGTCCTTCCTGAGCACTTTTCTGTTTGGCGGAATGCTGTGGGGCGTGCTGCCGCTGGTGAACCCGGGCGTGTCGTGGCAGTCCCACCTCGGCGGCTTCCTCGGCGGGCTCTGGGTGGCGCGCACGCTGGGCCGGGCGCGGGGCCGGGGGCGCTGAGGCCCCGGCGGGCCGGCACGGGGGGCGCAGGAGCGGGCGATGCCCCGGGGGCTGCACCCGCCGGGGTGCGCCGCCGCGCCGCTCAGGGGCGCGCGTAGAGGGCGATGGACGCCGCGGCCTCTTCGGCCATCGCCCGACAGGCCGCCGGGTCGGGGTGGCGCACGACCAGGTTGCCGTCCGAGAGGAAGGTTTGCGTCCAGTCCCGGCGTGGCGCGCCGTCGGGCAGCAGCTCTTCGCGGGCGATCCACCGGCCATGCCGGCTGCGGAAGGCGTCGAGCCCGCTGCGCCCCACGATGCGGCCTTGGCCTTGGGCGCGCTTGAAGACGATGGCGGCCGACCACGGCGGGACCCCGAGCGGCCGCACGCGCCCATGGACGACCGCCTCGGCCCACGCGGTGTAGAGGTCGATGTCGCCTGCGTAGTTCATCAGGTCGACCATGTTCGCGCCCGGCGGCCGGCAGGCCACCTCCCCGAAGATGGCCTCGCCGCTGGCCGTGCGAAACCACTCCATGTGCGTGAAGCCCGTGCCCATGCCGAGGGCCCGCAGCACGGCCCGCCCCAGCGCGCGGCCCGCCCGCAGCCCCGGGGCGTCGAGGTCCCGCGCCGTCTGGATGATGGGGCTGATCCATTCGTTTTGGCGGGCGACGAGGGCCGACGGGAAGTACTGGCTCATCGACTCGTAGACGGGCTCGCCGTCCACGCAGATGGTCTCGTAGGTGAGCTCTTCTCCGACGATGAACTCCTCGACCGAGAGCGCGCCGTGGTGTGCGACGCGGGCGAGCGCGGCGTCCAGGGCGCCGGGGCCGTCCACGCGGAAGGTGTCGGCGCTGCCGGCCCCCGCGACCGGCTTGACGATCAGCGGGTAGCCGAAGTCGGCGGCGAGCGCGCGGGCCTCGGCGGCGGAGGTGGCGCGGCCGGTGCGCGGGATGCGGAGGCCCGCGGCGGCCACCCGCGCGCGCATCAGCGGCTTGTCCCGGAAGCCCAGCACGGTGTCCGGGCGCAATCCCGGCAAGCCGAGCCGCTCCCGCAAGCGCGCCGCCAGCAGGACGAGCGGCTCCCATTGGCACTCGACCCGCGCGGGGCGACGGCCGCCAAGCCAGCTGAGCACGCGCTGCTCAACGTCGTTTTCGTCCAGGAGGCGGGGGACGCGCAGGTAACCGGCGAGGGCCTCGCGCGCGGGTGCGGGCAGGGCCTCGGCCGGGCCATCCCCCACGGCCCACACGCGGGCCCCCACGCGGGCGAGCCCGCGCGCGAAGAGCGCCATCTCTGGGGGGAACGCCGGGTTGAGGTAGAGGACGTCCAAGGCTCAGCCCAGCAGGCGGCGCAGCGCCTCGGGGCCGGCCGCGCGAAGATAAGGGTTAAACCGGCGAACGTCGCCCATCGGCGCGTGCTCACCGCCGTAGGCGTGCCCGGGGTACAGCACCGTGTCGTCTGGCAAGGTGGCGAGGCGCTGGGTGAGCGTGCGCGCCATCTCCTCGCGGTCCCCGCCCGGGAGGTCCACCCGGCCGCAGCCTTGCAAGAACAGCGTGTCCCCGGCGACCAAGGCGTTTTGGAGCCGGAAGCAGCAGGAGCCGGGGGTGTGCCCGGGCGTGTGGAGCAGCTCGATGGCGACCTCCCCCACGCGGATGATGTCGCCTGAGTCGTGCAGCACGAGGTCGGAGGCAGAGAGGCCGGTGACCGTGCGGATGCCGTGGGCATCGGCCTTGTGACAGTGCACCGGGCACGGCGCGGCCGCCATCAGCCGTGGCAGGCCCTCCACCGTGAAGCCGAACATCGTGCCGCCCACGTGGTCCGGGTGGTAGTGCGTCGCCAGGGCGCCGACGAGGCGCATGCCCATCGCCTGCACCTTTCCGACCAGCTCGTCCACGGCCCAGGCCGGGTCCACCAAGACCGCCTCGCCCGTGTCGGCGTCGCCGATGAGGTAGACGAAGTTCTGCATCTGGCGGGCGACCGGGTCCCCGTGGCCGAAGTCCCGCCCGGCCAACCACTGCTTGACGACGAGCGTGCCCATGCCGCCTCCTGCGCGGCGGGCCTAACCGGCCCGGCGCCCCGACGCGGCGCGACCCCAGGGGCGCAGGCGCGGCGGCGCTACTTCTTGAGCTTTTTCTTGGCGTCGTCGGCGGCCTTCGTCTTTGGGTAGAGGCGCACCACGTCCTCGTAGAAGAGGCGGGCGTTCTCCTTCTGGCCCTGGGCGTCGAAGCACTCGCCTTGGCGCAGCATCGCCCAGGAGGCCCACGGCGACTTCTTGTGTTGGTCGATGACCTCTTGGAAGCGGAGCACGGCCTGTGCGTAGGACTTGGCGTTGAAGGCGGCCTCGGCGCGGCGATACATCGCCTCTGGGGCGCGCTCGTGCTTGGGGTAGAGCGAGAGGAAGCGGTCCAGCACGGCCTCGGCCGCCTTGGCCCGCCCGGCGGCGAGGTGGCCCTCGGCCAACTTGATGAGGGACGCCGGGTCGGTCTCGGTGGTGTCCGGGGCGGGCTCCGGGGCGGGCGTGCTGGCCGCCCCCGCGGTGGCGCCGCCGGTGCCGCCGGCCTCGGCGCCCGCCGCGCCCTTCGCCGGCGGGGCGGGCGGCTTGATGCCCATGGCCTTCTCCAGGGCCTCGGCGCGGGACTCCAGCCACGCCATGCGGAAGGCGGCGTCTTCGGATTGGGAGGTCGACTCGGTGTTCACGTCGTCCAGCTCGTGCCGGATGACCTCCAGCTCCCCGCGCAGCTTGGCGGTCTCGCCGCGCACCTCGTCCAGCGTCTCCATGCGGAGGATCTCCTCTTGGCCGCGCGCGCGGTTGAGGTCTTCCAGCTGGGAGATGCGGGCTTCGAGCTGCTCGTGCCAAGTCTCCAGGTTGCCCACCCGCGCGCCCTGCAGGGCGATCTCGCGCTTGTAGGCCTCAGAGGCGGATTGCCCCGTGCGGTCCAGCGTGCAGGCGCCGAGGACGAGGGTGCAGAGCGAGAGGACGCGGACCATGGGGGCTCCCGGGGCGCGGACGGATACGGACTAACGGGCCGGGAAGGCCTCGACGCGGCGGTTCTTGGCCCAGGCGCCCTCGCCGGAGCCCCCGACCGCCGGGCGCTCTTCGCCGTAGGAGACGGTGCGGATGCGGCTCGGCGGCACGCCCTGCCCGCTGAGCCAGCGGGTCACCGCGTCCGCCCGGCGCTGGCCGAGCGCGATGTTGTACTCGGTGGTGCCCCGCTCGTCGGCGTGGCCCTCGATGCGCACCGTGCCGCTGCGGGTGGTGAAGCAGGGGAGGTGGCGCTGGAGCGTCGCCTGGTCTTCGCCGCGCAGGCTCGACTTGTCGAAGTCGAAGTAGACCGTGATCTGCTCGCAGTTGAGGCCGCGCGTCGCCGGGTCGTCGCCGGTGTTGCCGGAGTGCGGGTTGAAGGCGTTGAACGCGCCGCGCAGGGTGGCCTCCTCGCCGTTGGTGTTGCGCACGCGCAGGTCGTGGGGGCCCGGGGGCATCGGCGGCAGGGTGACCGACAGGCGCGTCGCGTCCACGACGTTGACCACGGCCACTTCGCTCTCGTCCGCCCAGACCCGCGCGCCCGGCTGGAAGCCGTCTCCCCAGATCTGCACCTTGGCGGGCTGGCCGGCGTCGATGCGGTCCGGGTCCACCGAGGAGAGCTGGAGCCGCTGCTCGACCGGCGGAGGCACGATGTCGGTCGGGCCCGTGTCCTTGTCGTTGCCCTTGCGGCACTTGGAGGCCATGAGCAGGGGGAAAAGAACGAACAGACCGGCGTGCAGGCGACGCATGGGGAGACCCTGGGCGGGGAGGGAGTGCGCCGGGGGACGGCGCGGCGGGAGAGCAAGGGACTTAGCGGATGCCCCCTGGACCTGTCAAGAGCGGGCGCCGGCCCGGAGGCAGGAACGTGCTATGGAAGGGGCGCGCGGACAGACCCGCCGCGCGGCCCGTGCCTTCCGGGTGCGGTGGCCACGGGTCGGTGCGGGAGGACCTGTGCTTCCACTGTATGTTGGAGCCCTGGCCTTGGGCGGCGCGCTCATCGCGGTGAGCGCCTTCGCGGGCGCGCACGCGGACGGGGGAGACGCCGACGCCGATGCCGACGCCGACGCCGACGCCCACCTCGACGCCGCCGGCGACGCCCTGCACACGGGGCTCGACAAAGACGCCGCCGCCTGGCTGCCGTTCCTCAGCCTGCGGTTCTGGACCTTCGGCCTGGGCGCCTTCGGGCTCACCGGGCTCCTGCTCCACCTGCTCTCCTTCTCGCCGCTCGTCTCTGGCGTGGCGGCCGGTGGCATGGGCGTGTTCGTCGGCCTGCTCTCCGCGTGGGCCTTTCGCCGCCTCCGCAGCGCCTCCGTCAGCGGCAATGTCCGCCTGGCAGACCTCGCGGGCCAAGAGGCCGAGGTCCTGCTCCCGGTCGGCCCCGGCCAGGCCGGCAAGGTGCGCCTCCTCGTCGACGGCCAGCTGACCGACCTCATCGCCACCACGCGCGACACCGAGGGCCTGCCCCGCCGCAGCCGCGCCCTGGTCGTCGCCATCGACGAAGGCCGCGCCATCGTCACCGCTCTCCCGTCGCTGCCGGCGCCCGGCCCGGGCCCGGCTTCGTCTCCCTGATCCCGCCTCCCTCCCCTTCTCCCTGCTCCCCGCTCCCGGAGTCCCGATGGACGAGCTCCTCCTGCAACTGACCGGCGCCTTGTGCACCGGCCTCGGCATCGCCGCCGGTGTGATGGTCGTCATCACCATCCTCAAGCAGTTTCTCATCATCGGGCGGCCGAACGAGCTCCTCGTGTTCTCCGGGGCGAAGCGCACCCTCGCCGACGGCACGGAGGTCGGCTACCGCGAGCTCATCGGCGGCGGCCGCGCCTTCCGCATCCCGGTGCTGGAGAAGGTCGAGAGCATGGAGCTGTCGAGCCTGCCGG
This sequence comes from Alphaproteobacteria bacterium, assembly GCA_040373935.1. GTDB lineage: Bacteria > Myxococcota_A > UBA796 > UBA796 > UBA2385 > JBEIVK01. The sequence goes on along the minus strand of JBEIVK010000025.1, from coordinate 4,382 downwards.
TGGATGTCAACGTCACCAACGCGTACTCCAAGGGCGGCATCCCCCTCGCCGTGCACGCCGTGGCCAACGTGAAGGTCTCGGCAGATCCGATCGTCGTCAAAAACGCCGTCGAGCGCTTCCTTGGCCGCGACAAGTCCGAGATTCGGCGCGTCGCCAAGGAGACGCTCGAGGGCCACCTGCGCGGCGTGCTCGCCACCCTCACCCCAGAAGAAGTGAACGAAGACCGCCTGAAGTTCGCGAACGCGCTGGTGGACGAGGCGGAGGACGACTTCAAGCGGCTCGGCCTCCAGCTCGACACGCTGAAGATCCAGAACGTCTCCGACGAGGTGAAATACCTGGACAGCATCGGCCGCAAGCGCATCGCCGAGGTCGTGCGCGACGCCGAGATCGCCGAGTCCAACGCCAAGGCCGAGGCCCAACGCTCCGAGGCCGACTCGCGCCAGCTGGGCGAGGTTGCCGTCCAGGCCGCCCAGACCACCATCGTCCAGGCCGAGAACGCCCTCCGGCAGCTCCGCGCCCAGCTCGAAGCCGAGGCCCGCGCCGAAGAAGAGAAGGCCCTCGCCGCCGCCGCCCAGGCGCGCGCCGAGGCGGAGTCCGCCCTCCAGGAGACCCGTCAGAAGCTCGAGCAGCTCCGCTTGCAGGCCGATGTCGTGCTGCCGGCCGAGGCCGCCCGCGAGGCCTCCAAGCTGCGCGCCCGCGGTGACGCCGCCGCCATCGAGGAGTCCGGTCGGGCGCAGGCCCAGGTCCTCCAGATGCTCACCGACGCCTGGCTGCGCGCCGGCCGGGACGCCAAGGACATCTTCCTCATCCAGCAGGTGGAGCAGGTCATCCGCCTCGTCGCCGAGCGCGTCAACACGCTGTCCGTCCAGGACGTCACCCTGCTCGACGGCGGCGATGGCCAGGCCTTGCCGCGGCACGTCGCCAGCTTCCCGGCCACTGTCCGCGCCGTGCTCGAGGAGGTCCGCGCCTCCACGGGCGTCGACGTCGTCGGCATCCTGTCTGGCCCCCGCGCGGCCGCCCCCTCCTCGGAGACCCGCTGATGGACGCCATCCTTCTCGTTCTCGTTCTCGTCGTCGTCCTCGTCGTCTTCGGTGGGATGGCCGCCTTCGTCGCCCGGAACCTCATCTACCTGTGCGGGCCGAACGAGGTCCTCGTGTTCTCCGGTTCCCGCTCGCGGGATGGCCGGCGGGAGCGTGGGTATCGCATCATCAAGGGCGGGCGCGGCATCCGCATCCCGCTGTTGGAGACGGTGGACCGCGTGGACCTCACCAACATGATCATCGAGGTGAGCGTGTCCAACGCCTACTCCAAGGGCGGCATCCCGCTCAAGGTGCAGGGCGTCGCCAACCTCAAGGTCGCGGGTACCGAACCCCTGCTCGGCAACGCCATCGAGCGCTTCCTCACGATGGGGCGCAACGAGATCATCCAGATCGCCAAGAACACCCTCGAAGGCAACCTTCGCGGCGTGTTGTCGCAGCTCACCCCCGAGGAGGTGAACGAGGACAAGATCACCTTCGCCCAGAAGCTGCTCGACGAGGCAGAGCACGACCTCGCGAAGCTCGGGCTCTCCCTCGACACCCTGAAGATCCAGAACGTCGCCGACGACGTGAAGTACCTGGACTCCATCGGGCGCAAGCAGTCGGCCGAGGTGGTGAAGCGGGCGCGCATCGCCGAGGCCGAGGCCCGCTCGATCTCCAACCAGCGCGAGGCCAAGAACGCCGAGTCGGCGCGGCTCGCGGCCATCGAGGCCGAGCGTCAGGTGCTCGTCGCCGAGACCCAGCGTCGCATCAAGGACTCCCAGACCCTCAAGGAAGCGCTGGTCGCCGAGGAGGTCGGCAAGGTGCGGGCCCAGCTCGCGCGGGCCCAGGCAGACCTCGCGGTGCAGGAGGCGCGGGTGGAGCAGGTGCGCCGCCAGCTTCAGGCGGACGTCATCACCCCGGCGGAGGCGGCCATGAAGGCGGCCCAGTCCGAGGCGCTCGGCGCGGCCGCGCAGGTGGTGGAGGACGGCAAGGCCACCGTGGCGGTGCTGGACCAGATCATCACCACGTGGCAGGCGGGCGGCGACGCGGCGCGGGACATCTTCCTGATGCAAAAGCTTCAGGTGCTGCTGGGCTCTCTGACTGGCTCCCTCGCCAACGTGCACGTCGGTCGCATCACGGTGCTGCCGGCCAGCCATGGCGCGGACGGCACGGCGCAGCGGGCCGTGCGCTTTGTCGAGGAGATCAAGGGCAGCCTGGGCGTGGACTTGCCGGCCGTGCTGGAGTCGGTCGCGCAGCGCGCGGCCGCCCCCGCGCCCGCCGCCGCCCCTGCGCCGGAGGGCATCCGGCTCACGCTGCCGCGCGCTTAGGCGCCGCCTGGCCCGGGGGCCTCGTCTTCGGCGAAGGCCGCCGGAAGCAACACCCCGCGCGCGAGCAGCTCGTCCTGCTCCGCCGGGGACAGCCCCAGGGAGGCCGCCGGCGCGGGCCCCGCCGCGAGCGCCGGCAGGGCGGCGGCCAGGGCGGGCGGCAGCTCCAGCAGCTCGGCCTCGCCATCCGGCAAGCGCCGCGACACAAAGACCCGCGGGCGGGAGAGCGGGCGGGCGGGGACCTTCTGGCGCGGGCGGCTCTGCACCGGGTGATGCACCACGGTCACCTCCTGGCCGCGCAGCCAGCGCAGCCCGTCCCCGGCGGCGGCGGCCCCGACCATCGACCAGTCCGCCGGGTCTACCCGCGGAGCGTGTGTGAGCGCCGCTTCGAAGCGGACTTGGCAGGTGATGGGGCCTTCACCCACCTCGGCGGCGAAAAACTGCGCGAAGCGGTGGCCGATGGGGCGGCGCACCAGCGGGTCCGCCCAGGTGAAGGCGCTCACCCACTCCGCGGCTTCGTCGCCGAGGCGCCCGAGCGTGAGCGGCAGCGCGCTGCGCAGGCCCGCGTCGACGACGGACTCCGCGCGGCCGAGCCCTCCGGGCAGCGGGTAGCCCACGCCGAAGAAGTCCCCGGGAGGCGGCAGCTCCAGCTCTTCGCCGAGGCTGCGGTAGGCGGACACCAGGTCCGTGATGCCCGTCGCCGACGGGTTGTCGGCGAGGGTGTCGGCCAGGGCGCGCACGGCGCGGGCCGCCTCCTCATCGCAGAGGGCCGCGAGCTGGAGGAGCCGCCAGCCCAGGTCTTGGACGACCCAGTCCAGCGCCCCCGCCGCCCAGGGCGCCGCTGCGGGCCCGCCGCAGAGGTCATCGCGCAGCGCGCACACCCGCGCCTCCAGGGCATCGAGGGTGTCCCAGCGCCCGGCACCCACCGGGCAGAAGCGCGCGACCCAGTCCGCGAACTCCGGAGAGCGCAGGCGGGCGGCGTGCGCCGCGGCGTAGGCGAGCCCGTCGCTGCACAACTCCAGGGTGGCGTGGCGGTGGGGCACCGGGCGGCCCAGGCGCCGCGCGCGCGCGATGGCCGCCAGCTCGGCGTCGATGAAGGCCTGGCCGGCCTCCCGCCAGGCGCCGCTGTCGGGCGCGGAGCCAGAGGACGGGCCAAGGTGTGAGGCGGACTCACACGCGTCACACCACGCACCGTAGAGCGGGCCCGTGTGGTCTGGGCAACGGCGCAGCCCCGCCTCGTCGAAAAAGTACCAGAGCGCCACCGGGAGCAGCTCGGCGAGGCGCGCCGCCGTGGCGTGCCAGAAGGTGCTTTTGCCCTCCGCCCAGGCGAAGCCCACGAGGCCGTGGCACAGCTCGTGCGCCGTCCACTTGCTGCGGTGGCCAGGGTGGAAGCTGCCGATGCGGCGGTCCAGCCGGAAGTCGCGGAACTTGGCCTCGGCCAACACCCCGCGGGACCAGGACCCGCGCGCGCCCAAGTCGGGCCGCCCCTCGGGCTCCCACTCGGGCGGCAGCGGCAGCTCCCAGCGGTGCTCGAAGCACGCGAGCTGCAGGCCGGAGGCGGCGGCGAGGGCCCCGACGCGGGCGGCGGCGGGGCTGCGGGAGAGCTCGGTGGGAGGGGCGCCGGGGACCATGCGGCGCGGGCTATCGGGGCAACCGCGCTGCGGCGAGGGGCCTCCCTCGCCGTCGTCGGTTCAGCGGTCGCGTCCACGGCCGCGTCCGGCGTCCCGCGCCGCGACCCGCCTCGGCGTCCACCTCGGCACCATCTTGCTTGTGAGGATGGTTACAGCACCGGATTCTAAGGTTGGCTGCCTGCGTGCCGGCCGCGGGTCGGGCCCCGCTTGGCGTGCCCCTCCCCCGCGACACCCGTCGGCCCCGCCGGCCCCGGGCCGTCCTCTCCCGTGCTTTTCTGTTGGGGCAGGGGAAACCAAGGTTTCCCCCGCAACGCCCCCTTCCTGTCCCGGCCGCGGCCTACCGCCGCCCGCTGCCCGGCGGCCGCACGAGGCGACGGGTGGGCGCCCGCGGGCCTGGCGCGGGGGGC
>JBEIVK010000218.1:0-6223 GCA_040373935.1 Alphaproteobacteria bacterium | reverse complement strand
GCCGCCTGAGCGGGCGGCGCGGCCGGGCCAGCCGGGAGAGGCGGGGCGTTGCGGGGCGCAGCCCCGCCCCAAAACCAAATCCAAAGCCGGCTTGAGCCGACTTAGGGGAGGAAGTACGCCTCGGAGATGCAGAGGTCGTTGAACTCCTTGCCCTTGACGACCTCGCCGAAGGACATGCGCACGGACGTCGTCTTGTGGGCGGGGAAGCTAATGACCTGCTCGACGGCGGTGGGCTTGAGCTCGATGGACTCGGTGGTGCCGTCGCTGAACTTGAGGGTGACGGCCTTGGCGCGGTTGCCCTTCATGTTGAACGAGAGGCTGACCGCGTTGCCGTTGCGGACCTTGAGGCGAGAGACGGATTGGGCGCTGCCGAACTGGAAGTCGAGCCACTCGCCGGCGCCGTCGCCCGCCTTGTTGCCCTCGCACCACATGGAGTCGAGGATGCCGTCTTCGAGGTTGGACGCCTCGTAGTTGCCGTCGGCATCGGAGGGATAGGTGCTGGACGCCTTGTAGGCGCTGACGGCGACGTGCTCGGGGGCGACGTCGTCGAGCACCTGCACCTCGGAGAGGCATGTGTCGTTGAAGGTGCTGCCGTTGTAGACGGACTTGACCTTGAGCTTGACCGACGCGGTGGTGACGGGCTTGGCCAGGCGCAGGACCTCGGGGGCGAAGGCGTCCTTGAGGGTGAAGGACTGCTTCGTGCCGTCGGAGAACTCGGCCTCGATCTCCTTCGGGCGGTTGTGGCGGCTCCAGAAGTCCCAGGTGTACCAGTTGCCGGACCACACCTTGAGCGCCGAGACGGTGCGCGGGGCGCCGAGATCGAGCTGGACCCAGGAGCCGAGGCCGCTGCCTTCCTCGCCCTCGACCCACACGGTGGACTGCTTGCCGTCCATGAGGTTCGACGGGTCGTAGTTGGCGTCGGCGGTGTTGGGCTCGCTGGAGGAGGCGGTGACGCCCGCCGGCTTGACGGTGGCGGCGACGGCGGCGACCGGGACAGCGGCGGCGGCGAGCGAGAGGGCAAGACGGCGCATGGGCTCCTCGGGGGGAGGCGCGATGCTACGCCTCCGACTGCAAGAACGGTGTGAGGACCCGCCGCGGGCTGCGGCGCGTCCCGGGGGACTCAAAAGGTGGTGGACCAGCTCACGCGCCCGCCCTCGAACCCCGGGAGCGACCGGCACTGCCCGCCGCTGCAACGGATGCCCGCCTTGTAGGCGCCATAGAAGAAGCGGACCGTGGTCGACGGCTTCGGGCGCCAGATGGCCTCCAGCGCGCCATACAGATGTTTGTCCAGGTTGCCCCGGCTTTGGATGAGCGGGTTGTCCGTGAAGTCTTGGTAGAGCAGGAAGATCCAGCGCTCTCCCTGGTGCCAGCCGAGCGCGTTGTTCATCTCGAGGAAGTCCGCCTGCTCGAAGGCGTTGTCGCCCCACCAGAAGCGGCGGCCGTTGAGCGCGACCTCGATGGCGCCCTCGGCCGTCACGGGGATCTGGACCTCTGCGTCGAGGTGGGCCATGCGGTCGGCGCCGTCCGCCGCGACGTCTCGCTGGTCGATGCGGTAGCCGCCGTTGAACTGGATGATGCGGCGACCCTCGAGCAGCTGGAGCCCACCGACGGCGTGCCCGATGGTCTCGGGGCTCGGGTTGAAGTGCAGCCCGCCGAGGTCTTCGTCGCGGAAGGCGGCGACGGAGAGATACGGGACGAAGGTGCCGGGCCGAACCGCGTAGTCGGCGCGGATGCGGCCGCCCCAGAGGTCGTTGCTGTTGACCGCGGCCGCGCTGTCCTCGGTGATGACCATTTCGTACTCGAGGGTGGGCGTGGCGGCGACCTCCCAGCCCTCGGCGACCGTGAAGGCGTTGATGCGTTCGGTGTCGGCGCTGTGCTTGCCCTCGACGAGGATGGACATTTTGCCGGGGTAGAACGCGGCCGACCCGTAGACGAGATGGCCCAGGCTCCGCGCGGCGTCGGTGCCCGTCATCTCCGGGGAGCGGTACTGAAAGAGGTCTCCCTCGAGGTAGTAGTCCACGCCCTTGGCCGAGCCCTCGGCGGTGATGCCGCTGGTCAGGGCGTCGAGCGGCTCGTCGTAGCGGGCGAGGCCAGGCAAGCCGAAGCCGTCCGGGCGGGCGAAGCGGAAAAGCGTGCCGTGGGCGCCCACGTGCAGCGGGCCCACGCCGTAGTGGTCCAGGCGCAGGCCCGTGACCATGTGCGGCTCGTCCCGGGTGATGCCAAAGTTGGGGTTAAACCGAGAGATGTCCTGCGTGTTGGACACGCCCGTCACCAGTACCGCCTCGACGTCGCCCGACCGCGCGTCCAGGCGGGCGCCGCGGATGGACGTGTCGATGTCGATGTTGGTGTTCTTCACCATGTTGAGCGCGCCGCCGCGGCCGAAGCTGGCGTAGGCGTCGCCCAGGGTGATGTCGAGCTTGTCGCCCTTGCGGCGCACCCAGACCTTCTCCAGGCGCAGCAGGAAGTTGGGCGACGGGCTCGTGAAGCCGGGCTCGTAGAGCGTGCGCTCGAAGACCTCCTCGCCGTCCAGGAAGTACCGGTTGCCGGCGAACAGCACCTCGTCGACCTGCGCGCCGATGGAGAGCGGATCCTTGTTGACCAGCAGGTTGAGGCGGTTGACCTGCTCCCAGTAGTCGAGCACCCGGCGGTCGGGGAACAGTGGGAGTTGCTCTTGCAGCCGGTGGTAACGGAGCTCGAAGTCTTCCGTCACCTGCACGGAGCCGCCGCCGAAGGCGCCGGTGCCGACCAGATCGTAGGCGAAGGCCGGCCCGAGGGCCGCGAACAGGAGGACGAACACGGGATGCCCGGAGGCCGGAGGCCGGTCTGGAGGCTATTTCTTGAGGCCGAGCAGCCCCTCGATCTCTTCGCGCATGCGGACTTCGTCTCCCGGGTTGTAGCCCTGGTGCACGAAGGCGACTTTGCCCGCTTGGTCCACCACCACCGTGTACGGGAGGACCTTCGACGGGTTGTACTGGCCGACGACCGTGGTCTCTTTGTCGAGCAACACGCGGAAGGTGTACTTGTTGCGTTGGATGAGCGGCTTGACGAGGCTGGCCGAGCGGGCGTCGTCCGACGAGATGCTGATGACCTCGAAGCCCTTGTCCTTGAGCTCCGTGTACATCTTTTGGATGTGCGGCATCTCCACCATGCACGGCTGGCACCAGGTGGCCCAGAAGTTGATGAGGACCACCTTGCCCTTGAACTGCGACAGCGACACCGACTGGTTGCTGAGGTCCCGCAGGGTGAAGTCGGGCGCCGCCTCCCCCGCGGCCTCGGCGGGGACGGGCAGCGCGAGGGCCGCGACGAACAGGGCGGGGGCCAGGAGCCGGAGCAGGCGGAGCATCGGGACCTCGGTGGGGCGGGCGAAGGATAGCGCGCGGGGCGTCGGTGTGCAGCGGTGGCGCGCGTTAGGTGCGTCGGCACCGAGGGGAACATGAAGCGTCGGATCCTCATCGTGGACGACGAGCCGGGCATTCGCAAGGTCCTGAAGGCCCTGCTGGCCCGCGACGGCCACGAGGTCGAGACCGCGAGCGACGGCCTCGAAGCCAAGACACTCCTCGCCGCCGAGCCCTTCCACCTCGTGGTGAGCGACCTTCGGATGCCCGGCCTGGACGGCCTCGGGCTGCTGGAGTGGGTCGGCACGCACCAGCCGGGGTTGCCCGTGCTGCTGATCACGGCGCACGGCACCGTGGACTCGGCGGTGGACGCCCTCAAACGCGGCGCCTACGACTACATCACCAAGCCCTTCGACCAAGACGAGCTGCGCGCCGTCGTGGAGAAGGCGCTGCGCACCGAGACGGCGCGGCGCGGGCACCTCACGGTCGCCGCCGGGGAGACGGGGCGCTTCGCGCTGGTCGGGCGCACGCCGGCGATGATGGCCATCTACGAGCGCATCCAGAAGGTCGCCAACTCCCCCACCACCGTGCTGATCACCGGCGAGAGCGGCACCGGCAAGGAGTTGGTCGCGCGGGCCCTGCACGCCGAGAGCGAGCGCCGGGACGCCCCCTTCATCGAGGTCAACTGCGGCGCCATCCCGGAGGCGCTGTTCGAGAGCGAGCTCTTCGGGCATGAGCGCGGCGCGTTCACGGGCGCCGTCACGGCCCGCCCGGGGCGCTTTGAGCTGGCGCACGGCGGCACGCTGTTCTTGGACGAGGTGGGCGAGCTGCCGCGGGACATGCAGGTGAAGCTCCTGCGCGTGCTGCAAGAGCGCCGCTTCGACCGCGTGGGCGGCATCCGCAGCACGCCGGTGGACGTGCGCCTCGTCGCAGCCACCAACCGAGACCTCCTGAAGATGGTGCGCGAAGGCCGCTTCCGCGAAGACCTCTACTACCGCCTCGCCGTCATCCCGATCCACCTGCCGCCCCTGCGCGAGCGCAAAGACGACATCCCCCTGCTGGTGCAGCACTTCCTCACGCGCTTCGCCGGCCGCCTCAAGCGCCGCGTGGACGGCCTGTCGGCCGACGCGCTCGCCGCGCTCGCCGCTTGGCGTTGGCCCGGCAACATCCGCGAGCTGGAGAACCTCCTCGAGCGCGCCGTCGTGCTCTCCGACGCCCCGGTCCTCGGCCTCGCCGATCTCCCCGGGCTCGACGCCGCGGAGCCGCCGCCCCCGCCGGCCGACGCCGACGCCGAGCTGGGCCTCAAGGAGTACGTGCGCGCCTACACCGTCCAAATCGAGCGGGCGCGCATCCAGCGCATCCTCAGCGCCGAGTCCGCGAACGTCACCCGCGCGGCGCGCCGGCTGGGGATCAGCCGGAAAAGCCTCCAGCTCAAGATGAAGGAGTACGGCCTGCGCGACGAGAGCGACCGCCGGGCCGGCGCCGGGGACGACGACGACGAGGACGACGATCCGCCGAGCGCTTGACCAGCGGCCGCCGCCCGCGTACCCTCTCCCGCCGAGGCCGTCCCGATGCTCCTGCTGCTCGCCGCGCTCGCTCCCGCCCTGGCCGCCCCCGTCTCGGCGGACGTCACCACGTTGCCGCCGCCCGTGCGGGGGGATCTCCGGCTCACCTACGACCTCGCGGCGGAGTCGGCGGCCTTCCGGGAGGGCACCCGCACCGACCTCGGGCGGCGCAACATCGCCGCCCACACGCTCACCTGGATGGGGCAGTTCAGCCCGGTCACCGGGCTCGGGCTCAGCGTCGAGGTCCCGCACATCGTCGCCGAGGGCGTGCGCTACCGCGACGTCGGCACCATGACCTTCGACCCGAACGCCGATGGCGGCACCCTCAGCACCGCAGCCGGTCGCAGCTCGCCCGACGGCCTCTCCGGCGAGGGCGTGGGCGGCGTCTGGCTGGCCGTGCAGGGCCTCCCGCTCTCCGAGTCCGCGTTCGCGGCGCGGGGGGACCGCGCGAGCGCCCTGCTCGACGTCGGCTACCGCTTCCGCGACGCCACCAACTTCTGGACGGTCACCGACGGCGTGCGCGGCGCCGGGCCTGGCGCCTCCGCCTTCCGCCTCGGCGCCGCCTTCTCCACCACCCGCGGCCCCGCGCGTCCCTTCGTCACGACGCGGTGGGTGCGCACCGTCGCCCTGAGCACCGACCTCGTGGACGACGCCGGCCGCACCCTCGCCCGCGGCGTCGAGATCCTCCCCGCCACCACGCTGGACCTCACCGCCGGCACCGAGATCACCGGCGCCACCTGGGGCGACGACGGCGCGCGCCTCGACGTCGACCTCCGCGCCCGCGTCGGGTACCGCTCGTGGCAGGACATCCCCTCCGGCACCTACCTCCCCTCCATCCTCGACGCCTCCCGCGGCCTCGTGGTCAATGAGGGCGAGGGGCTCAGCGCCACCGGCGCCGCCGGCCTCCGCGTCCGCTTCCACGAGGTCGTCCAGCTCGACGTCTCCGGCGAGTGCGGCGTCGCCTCGTCCCGCCGCGTCGAGCACATCTACCCCGTGTCCACCCGCGCCGGCGCGCTCGTGTGGGGCGTGCAGACGGCCCTGCGCTTCCGGGTGCGCGACAACCTCTGGGCGCAGCCCGGCCCCGCGGCCCTCCCGGTCGCGCCGCGGCCCGCCATCGGCGGCTGAGGCGCGGGCAGGCCGGGCCACCGCTGCGGCGTGCTCAAGCTCAGGAGACAGGGGAAACCAACGGTTTCCCCCGTAACGCCCCCTTCCCTGCCCGCCCCGTGGGCGCGCCTCCCGCCCGTCGCGGCGCAGGCGCCCCGGGCGGGGCCACCGCGGCACGGGCCGGAGCCGGCGGCCGGAACGGCCGGTGCAAGCGGCGGG
>JBEIVK010000356.1:0-4607 GCA_040373935.1 Alphaproteobacteria bacterium | reverse complement strand
GATCCAGCGCACAGCAACGGCTACCCCGACAGCCGAGCGAACCGGCGCCGCACGCGGGAGCCGGGCCCCGGGATGCCCGAGGGGCGCTTCATACGGCTCCGGCCAAGCAACCCGAGCAGGGCCCACACCGATGGGCCGAGGGCGCCCCCGGGCGAGACGGCGCAGGCACCGCCGCCGCGGCGCTTGGACGGGCCGTCGGCGGGAGCGGCGGAGTCTTCAGAGCCAGGCGGGGCGGGCTCTTCGGGGCCGCTGTCTGGGGCCTCACCGGCGATGTCGGCGCCATCGCAGTCCTGGTCGATGCCATCGCCCGGGACCTCGACGGCACCGGGATGGACGGTGGACCGTGTGTCGTCACAGTCGGTGGCATCGGCGACGAAGCCGAGCGGGGCGGCGCACCGTTGGACCTGGCCTGCGGCGTCGCCAAAGCCGTCGCCGTCGCTGTCGGGGCTGAAGGAGGAGCGGTCTTCGGAGGACGCGGCGTCGGGATCGGCGTCGTCCACGAGTCCGTCACAGTCGTCGTCCACGGCGTTGCACCGCTCGGCGGCGACGGGGTGGCGCGCGGGGTCGGCGTCGTCGCAGTCGGCGCGCCCCGGGGCACCATCGGCGCCGAACCCGTCGGCATCGGCGTCGGCGAAGCCAAAGACGAGGTAAGAGATGCCGTCATCGGTGAGACCGCGGCCGTCATCGTGCGGTGCGCCGACGAGGATGTCGGCGTAGCCGTCGCGGTTGACGTCGCCGGCGCCCCCAACGGCCACGGCGGACGGCGCCGGCTCCCGCAGCGCCGCAAGCGCCAGGATGCCGCTGGGCCCGCCGAAGGCGACAGCGGAGTCCAGCCCGGCCAACGCGACGTCCGGGTGACCGTCGCCGTTGACATCACCTGCGGCCGCGATGGCGGGGGCCGCGCCAGCGCCGAACGCGAACAGGGACCGGTTGGGCAGAGCGGGCACCCCGGCGGCAGAGCCCAGAAAGAGGTGGACCCCGGCGCCCGACACGACGTCGCCAGCGGTGTAGGCCGTGACCACGAGGAGGTCGGCGAAGCCATCAAGGTTGAGATCGCCGACTCCAGCGGCATCCACGCCCGCCCACGCGTCCGCCGCCGGGACGTCGCCCCCGCCGACGTCCACTTGGGCGCCGTCGACCACCATTGCGGGGACATCGGCAAACCCGAGGATCGAGCCATGAAACACGGCCGCGGATACCTCAGCGTCGGTGGAGCAGCTCTCGTAGTGCGCGCCGAAAACGAGGTCGAGGAAGCCATCTCGGTTGACGTCCCCCGCCGCTGTGGCGGCGGCGTCATACATCGAGCCGCACCCCGCCCCACCCCAGACGACGACCTCCCGCGCGACGGGGAGGAGGCCAGCGGGCCCGCCGCGGAAGACGTAGGCCGCGGCCCCCTCCCACCAAGCGGTGGCGGGATCGTCGTAGTGGAGCGCGGTGACCACCACGTCGTCGTGGCCGTCGGAGTCGAGGTCGCCCGCGCCCGCCACCGACCAGCCGAAGGCCTGCCCCGGGACGTCGCCTTGGAGGATGAGGTCCGGCGCGGGGGCGAGGCCGTCCGCCGCGCCGAGGAAGAGGTGGGCGGTGCCGACGCCATCCGGCGCCCCGACGAGCAGGTCATCGTACCCATCGGCGTTCACATCTCCGACCCCCGCGACGCTGAACCCAAGGCGGGGCGCGCCGGCGCTGCCCGAGAGGGCCGCGCTTGGGGTGGATCCCAGGCCGGTTGCCGTGCCGAGGTAGACGAAGACGGCCCCGGCGTCTGGGTGGGTTGCCGTGTCAACGAACGGCGCGCCGATCGCGACGTCCTTGTAGCCATCGCCGTTGAGATCTCCCACCCCCGCGACCGCGGAGCCGTAGCGGTCGTAGGCTGCGGTGCCAACGCCCACGATGGCGCCCGCTTCGAGCACCGGGTCGATTGTGATGGGGTATTGGGCGCCGGCGACGTCGACGGTGACCACCAGACGGGGCCCGTCCACCGACAGGACTGCGCCCAGCGGGCGGCCCGCGCCGTCCCAGGCGACCGGCGGGGAGACGGTCCAGTGGGCCCCGTCCTCACCGCGCAGCAACACGCCGGCTCCGGCGGCGTGCACCGCCGCCCCACCGACCTCGACCTGCAAGGTGATCGAGGACACGGCGCCTGCGAAGCCGGGCGGCGGCTTGTGCACCGTCCATCCGAACTGCACGCCGCGGCCCCGGCCGACCCACCACGCTGTGACGGCGCCGTGGGCGTATTCCAGCCGCCGCACGCACCTTGGACCGGCGGTCTGCGGGTCGGCGCATGCGCCGAGCGCGGGGGCGACGGGGGCCAGCGGCAGCGCGCGGCCGACGGGCCCCCACCCCACGAAGCGAAGGCCCACGGGGGCCGACGCGCCCGGCGACCTCAGGGTGAGGCCGGCGGCGTCAAAGCGGGCGGGGACGGAATGCGCGCCGAGGGGGAGCACGAAGGCGCCTGCTTCGCGGAGGAAGGGCTGGGCGGAGGGTAGACCCGCGCGCGCGGCCGGAAGGCTGCGCGGGGCGTCGGCGACCGCGCGAGGCCGCTCTCCCGCGGTGTCGCCGGCCGGAGCCGGGAACGCGCAGGCGAGCGCGGCCAGGGCCAGCGCCGGCGCGACACGCCCGAGCGGAGCGCGGGGGACGCGGAGGCTGCGCGGCGTTGACGAGCTCATCGGTGCACCCGTGGGGACCACTACTCGGGCGAGCGGACGGCGACCACTGCGGGCCCTTGCCAGGGCGGCGGGATCTTCGTCCGCCCGCCGCTGCCGGGACCGGTCCGTTCGCAGCCACGCTGGGCCCCCGTCACAGGGCCACCGCGCCAGGCCGACCGGAGCGCGGCGCCGGAGGCGCCGGTGCGCCCGGCGGGCGCACGGAGGCGCGACCGCGCCGACCCCGGAGGGGCGCGACCCCGGCGCCTGCGCCGGGGGCACGCCCAGCGCGCCTCTCTGGGAAAGCGCCGCTACGGGGCCTTGGCGTCGCTGGCCCACAGGGCGGCGGTGCGGGCGTCGCGGCCGCAGCCCTGCCGGTATGCGGTGTAGTGAACCGGGTTTTTCTTGAAGTAGTCTTGGTGGTAGGACTCGGCGACGTAGAAGACCGCCGTGGGCTCGATGGTGACGGCGACGGGGCGGCCGAAGCGGGCGGCCATGGCGGACTTCCCGGCCTCAGCGGCGGCGCGCTGGGCGTCGTCGACGGGGAAGAGGGCGGGGCGGTACTGGGGGCCGCGGTCGCAGAACTGGCCGGCGCCGTCGAGGAGGTCCGTCGTGCGCCAGTAGTGGGTGAGGAGGGCGTCGTAGGTGGTCTTTTGCGGGTCGAAGACGACGCGGACGGCCTCGGTGTGGCCGGTGCGGCCGCGGCCGACCTCATCGTAGGTGGGGCGATGGACGGCGCCGCCGATGTAGCCGCTGTCGACGGAGAGCACGCCGTCGAGCTTCTCGAAGTCGGCCTCGGTGCACCAGAAGCAGCCGGCGGCGAAGATGGCCTCGGCCTGGCCGGCGCGCAGGGCGGCGGCGGGGAGCGGGCGGTCGTCGTCGGCGGTGGGCTTGCCCCCACCGGCCTCGGCGGAGCAGGCGGCGAGGGCGAAGAAGATGGGGGCGAGGCGGATCATCGCGTGGGCTCCGGGGAGGGCGCGCCGTCGAGGCCGCCGAGGAGGACGGGGGCGCCGGCGACGCGGGCGGCCTCGGCGCGGGGCAGGAAGTCGAGCGCGGCGCTGTTGATGCAGTAGCGCAAGAAGGTGGGGGCGGGGCCGTCGCGGAAGGAGTGGCCGAGGTGGCCGCCGCAGCGGGCGCAGAGGTTCTCGGTGCGGACCATGCCGAGGCTGGTGTCTTCGCGGTCCACCACGGCGTCTTTGGCGATGGGGCGACTGAACGAGGGCCAGCCGGTGCCGGAGTCGAACTTGGTGGAGGCGTCGAAGAGCGGGAGGCCGCAGCCGGCGCAGACGAAGAGGCCGTCGGCCTTGCTCTCCCAGAGGTCCCCGGTGAAGGCGCGCTCGGTGCCGGCCTCGCGGAGGATGCGGTACTCGGCGCCGCTGAGGAGGGCCCGCCAGCGCTCCGGCGGGAGGACCACGGCGTCCGGGCGGGGGCTCTGGAAGGGTGCGGCGCTGCTGGCGCCGACGCGGCGGCCGATGGACCAGACGGCGCCGCCGAGGAGGGCAGCGGCGGTGGCGAGGAGGCCTTGGCGGCGAGTCATCACGGGGTGCTCCAGGATCGGGGGAGGTCTACCCTGGCGCAAGGCTGGATTCCGGGGGCTGAACTCGGTTGCAGATCGGGGTCGCTGGACGCGGTGCTGAAATCCATTATCAGTTTCGCCTGGACGGGGGCGCGACGCCCGCATAGAGGCGGAGCGACTGAAAGTGAACACCACTTTCATCTTGGAGGTCTCGATGCACGCTGTGTCCCGGTTCGTCCTCCTCGCGCTGCCCGTGGGCCTGCTGGCCTGCGCTGGCGGCAAGTCCGGCGACACCGGCGCCGACGCCGACGCCGACGCCGACGCGGATTCCGACACCGACACCGACACCGACGCCGACGCCGACGCGGATTCCGACGCCGACGCCGACGCCGATCCCTCGCGCTACGCCTTCCCGAGCGCCTTCGGCGGCGGCAGCTCGGTCGGGTACGACG
>JBEIVK010000192.1:0-6755 GCA_040373935.1 Alphaproteobacteria bacterium | reverse complement strand
GGCCGGGGCGGGCGCGGCCGCCTCGGCGGCGGGCGGCGCGGCTGCGGTGGGGACGGCCGCCGCGGAGCCGGACGCATGGGCCGCGGCCACCAAGAAGATGCTGGGATGCAAGCGGACTCCTGGCCGGCGCTGCCGCCGGGGGCTTATTCGGGCGCCACGACGCTGCAGGAGGCTGAGCAGCCGTCGCTCGCGCCGGCGTCGTTGCCGGAGAAGTCGACGTCCTCGCAGGTGTTCGCGTTGTCGCCCTCGCAGGCCATCCCGTAGAGCTCGTTGCCCGTGAGCGAGGAGGAGCGCACGGTGGCCTCGCCGCCGTTGACCACCAAGCCGGAGCCACCGTTGCCATCGAGCAGCGCCGTGTCGAGGGTGAGCGTCGCCCGCGTGGCCTGCAGCGCGTGGTCCTGCATGGCCGTCACCTCGACGTCGACGAAGTTGGCGACCAACGCGGCGTCCGTGCGCGTGTTCGTGAGGTCGATGCCCACCAGCCCGGCGTCGTCGATGCGCAGGCCCTCGGCCTCGATCGCCAGGGTGCCGGTGCTGGACATGTAGGCGCTCATCGCGGTGGTCGTGATGGCGTCGGAGATCTCGACGTCGTTCATGCGGAGGTCGATGGCGCCGGCGTAGGCCTCGACGGCCACCGCGGCCACCGCCGGGTCCTCGGTGGAGGAGCCGAGCCCGCGGATGCGGAGCCCGGACAGCTCGGCCGCCGCCCCGGTGTCGCCGAAGCTCACGATGTCCAGCGCGGTCTCGGTGGCGCCGTCGATCTCGACGTCGTCCACGAGCAGCGTGCAGGAGGACGCATAGATGGGCGTGCCGCCGAGCGCGCCGCTCACGCTGAAGTTGGAGCTCCCGCCGGAGGTGTCCTCGTAGGTGTACGTGTACGCGTAGGAGTAGTCGCCGGTGTCGGTGAAGGTGCTGTTCTCGAGCTCCAGCGTGGACGAGTAGCAGGTGAGGGCCCGCCCGTTGACCCGGGTGAAGGTGTTGTCGCTCAGCTCGAAGTCGCCCGCCAGCAGGGCGCCGCCGCTGTCGTAGCCCTGCGACGCTTGCACCGCGGTGGAGCGGTAGTCCGTGAAGGTGTTGCCCGTGACCGTGCCGGACCCGCCGTTGAGCGAGAGCGCCTGGTCGCCGGTGTCGAAGGCGTTGTTTTCGATCGCCATGCTGGAGGCGCCGAACACCGCGACGTCGGTGTTGCGGGCGTAGCCGGGGGCGTAGTCGTACTGGTAGCGGTAGCCGTAGAGGTCCCAGTAGTCGTAGATCTCGGTGAACCCTTCTTCGCTGCGGTTGCCGGTGAAGGTGTTGCCGCGCAGGGTGACGGAGGTGTCGTAGTTGGAGGCGATGGCGGTGGAGTCCGGGTGGGCCGAGAACACGCTGTCTTGTGCGACCAGCACGCCGCCGTAGCTGACGAGGCCCGAGCACGCGTTCGCGGAGAAGGCGGCGCCCGTGAAGCTCATGCTGCCGTAGACCTGGGAGGCGCCCCAGCCCTCGCTGGCGTCGATGCCGCCGCCCGCCCACGAGACCGTGCCGTAGACGTTGTAGAGCCCGGCGAAGTAGTTGACGTAGTAGCAGAGGACGTCGATGCCGGCGCTCGGGTCCACGCGCGCCTCCGGGCTGTCCACCACCCGCAGGCCGTCGACCACGGTGTCGGTCACCGTCGTGGTCAGGTATTCGTTGCGAAGGCCGTATCGGCCGACGTTCTCGATGACCGTGCGCTCCACGACGCCGGTGCCGCCGTTCTCGTCTGACGCGAGCAGCACGCCGCAGTTGTTCCAGCCCGAGACCGTCACGTCGCTCACCGTCGGCTCCGGGCCGATGAGCACGATGCCGGCGCCGGCGAGGCCGTTGGACCCGCCCCAGTCGTCGTAAGCGATCGACGCGGAGGTGGCCGGGTCGGCCCGCAGGGCACCGCCCGCCAGCGCGGTGGGCTGCGTGGTCGACACGAAGAGGCCGATGACCTGGGCGTTCTCGACCGTGAGGCTGGCGCCGTCGAAGATGCCGTTCTGGACGATGACGCCGAACAGGCCGCCCGCCACCGTGTCGCCGTCCACGCTGGCGTTGCCCTCCTCGGTCCAGACCCCGGCCACGGCGTTGTCGGTGAGGGTGTTGCCCTCCAGCACCAGCGACGCGCCGCCGTCGGCGAAGGCGCCGTGGCCGTCGGCGATGTCGTCCGGGTCCGTCTGAAGGGTGCCGCTGAGGGTGCTGCCGACCACGGTGAGGGTGGCGCCCCCGGTGGCCCGCACGCCGTAGGCGGTGTTGCCCGTGAAGGTGCTCGACTCCACGCGGACGTCCCCGCCGTCGACCTCCAGGCCGCCGTAGGGGTTGGCGGAGAGGTCGCTGTTGACGATGCGCACGCCCGCGGCGTCGCCCACCGTCACGCCGAAGTTGCCGAGCCCGCTCGCGACGATGCCGTCCAGCAAGGCGTTGTCCGCACCGTCCGCCACGACGACGCCGCTGCGCGTCCCGGCGACCGTGAGCCCGCTCACCTGCACCCCGGGGGCGGCGATTTCGATCGCCGGCTCGTTGACCGGGGCCGTGAGCGTGAAGGCGGCCGCGCCGGGGCCCACCAGCACCACGGGCTTGTTGATCACGACGGCCTCTTCGTGGCCGGTGGCCTCGCAGAGCTCGATCGTCGAGCCGTCTCCGGCGACCGCGATGGCGTCGTTGATCCACTTGTAGCCGCCGGCGCCGTCGACCGTGATGCAGCCCTCTTCGTAGGTGGGCCCGGGGTCGTCCCCGGTGTCATCGCCGCCGGAGCCGCCGTTTTTACCGCCGTCGTCTCCGGTGCAGGCGACGAGGCTCAACGGGAGGAGAAGAAAGGCGACGCGCATGTGTGCTCCACGGACTGCCCTCCAGGGTAGCCCACGCGGGGCTCCCCCCACAAGGGGCCACGGGATACGAGCGGCGACATCGGCGCGCCGCGCGCCTGGAGGTCCCGTGAGCACTCCCGAAAAGGACGCTGCCAACCCGAACGCTGCGCTCTACGCCCGCCTCGACGAAATGAACGCGCGGGCCCTCGCCGGGGGCGGCGCTGCGGCCGTCCAACGGCAGCACGCGGCGGGCAAGCGCACCGCGCGCGAGCGGGTCGATCTCCTGCTCGATCCGGGCACCTTCCAGGAGCTGGACCGCTTCGTCACCCACGACTGCACCGATTTCGGCATGGCCGACAAGAAGGTGCTCGGGGACGGCGTGGTCACGGGCTACGGCCGGGTCGATGGACGCCTCGTGTATGTCTTCGCGCAGGACTTCACGGTCTTCGGCGGGTCGCTCTCGGGCGCCTACGCACGGAAGATCTGCAAGATCATGGATCTCGCCCTGAAGAACGGCGCACCGGTCATCGGGCTCAACGATTCGGGCGGGGCGCGCATCCAGGAGGGCGTCGTGTCCCTCGGCGGCTACGCGGACATCTTCCTTCGCAACACGCTGGCCTCGGGCGTCGTCCCCCAACTGTCGGCCATCCTCGGCCCCTGTGCGGGCGGGGCGGTCTACAGCCCGGCCATCACGGACTTCGTGGTGATGGTCAAGAACACCTCGTTCATGTTCGTGACGGGGCCGGACGTCATCAAGGCCGTCACCCACGAGGATGTGTCGAAGGAGGAGCTGGGCGGCGCGCGCACGCACCACGAGGTCTCCGGGGTGGCGCACCTCACGGTGGAGGATGAGGCGGCGGCCCTCGCGTCGCTGCGCGAAATGCTCAGCTACATGCCCCAAAACAACATGTGCGAGGCGCCCCGCAAGCCGACCACCGACGCGGCCGACCGCCGCATCCCGGCGCTCGACAGCCTCGTCCCCGCCAATCCGAACAAGCCCTACGACGTGAAGGAGCTGGTCACGGCGGTCGCGGACGACGGGCGCTTCTTCGAGGTCCAGCCCGAGTACGCCCCGAACATCGTGGTCGGCTGGCTCCGGCTCGGCGGGCGCTCGGTGGGGGTCGTGGCCAACCAGCCGGCCCACCTCGCCGGCGTGCTCGACATCAACGCGTCGGTGAAGGCGTCGCGCTTCGTCCGGTTCTGTGACGCGTTCAACATCCCGCTGTGGGTGATCGAGGACGTCCCTGGCTTCCTGCCGGGGGTCGAGCAGGAGCATGGCGGCATCATCAAGCACGGCGCGAAGCTGCTGTACGCCTTCTGCGAGGCCACCGTCCCCAAGGTCACGCTCATCACGCGCAAGGCCTACGGCGGCGCGTACTGCGTGATGAACTCGAAGCACATTCGGGCAGACCTCAACCTCGCGTGGCCGACGGCAGAGATCGCCGTGATGGGGGCCGACGGCGCGGTGAACATCATCTTCCGCCGCGAGATCGACGCGGCCGAGGACGCCGCGGCGCGCAAGGCCGAGCTGGTCGGGGACTACAAGGAGGCCTTCGCGAATCCGTACCGCGCGGCCGCCCTCGGCTACATCGACGAGATCCTTCACCCGCGGGACACCCGCGCGCGGCTGGTCGAGGCCTTCGACGCCCTGCAGGACAAGCGGGACACCAACCCGCGCAAGAAGCACGGCAACATTCCGCTCTGAGCGCCGCGACGCCCGCTGTCGCGCCCGGCCCCCGTCTCCCGCTGCCCGAGGTCCCCATGTCCTGCTCGCGCCTGATCTCGCTCATCGCCGTTCTCGCTGCGTGCAACGGCGACAAGTCGCCGGGCGGCGCCCCGGTGGACGCGGACGGTGACGGCTTCGACAGCGCGGAGGACTGCGACGACGGTGACGCCGCGGTGTTCCCGGGCGCCGACGAGGTCTGCGACGAGATCGACAACGACTGCGACGGCCTCACGGACATCGCCGACCCGGGCATCCTCGGCGCCGAGCGCTTCGCGGTGGACTCGGACCGCGACGGCTTCGGCGACCCGCTGCTGTTCACGGACGCCTGCGGCATGCCGGACAACGCGGCGGACAACACCCTCGATTGCGACGATCGGGATCCCGAGATCAACCCGGGCGCAACCGAATACTGCGACGGCATCGACAACGACTGCGATGGCCTCGTGGACGCCGCCGACGACGACCCGACGGGCGTGTCCAACTGGGGCCCCGACGAGGACGGCGACGGCTTCGGGGACGCCGCGGAGGCGATCCGGTCCTGCGACCCGCCGGATCCGGAGTGGCTCAACAACGCACTCGACTGCGACGACACCGACGCCGACGTCAACCCGGCGGCCGACGAGGCGTGCGGGGACGGTCAGGACAGCGACTGCGACGGCTTCGACAGCGCGCCGCGCTGGCAGGGCGACGACGACCTCACCTGCGCCCAGGGCCTCGCCACGGGCGGCGGCGTCGGCGCGGTCATCGCGTTGGGCGACATCCCCGGTGATGTCGGCGGGAACATCGCGCTCGGGGGCGATGGCGTGGTCTATCTGCTCGGCGTGGACGCGATGGTGGCTGGCGCCGCGCTCGGGGCCGACGCGCGGGCGCTGGGCCCGGTGGAGGTCGAGGCCGGCTCGCTCGGGTTCGCGGCCGACATCGGCGCCGGGGCGCTGCTCGTTGGCGAGGCGGACGCCGGTCGGGCCCATGTCTACGACGCGTGGTCGGGTGCGGTGGGCGGGCCGAGCCCGCTCGCCGGGGACAGCGCGCTGGCGCGGGCTGGGGTTGTGCAGGGCGCCGCCGGCACCGGCGCGCGGGTGGGCGCGGGGGACGTCGACGGCGACGGCGTGGCAGAGCTCCTCACCGTCGGCACCGCCGGTCTCAGCGCGTGGGACGCCGCGGCCTGGGCCGGCGCGGGCGGGGCCATCGCCTCGGCGGGCGCCGTCGGCCTCACCGCGCTCGTCGTGCAGGACTTCACGGGAGATGGCGTCGCCGACGTCGCCGCCGCGGCGGCCGGGGCTGGCACGGTCTCGCTCTACGTCGGCCCGCCGGTCGCGGGCACCTGGGAGGCGCCGACGGCCTGGTCCGGTGCGGTGGCGGACGGCGTGGGAGAGGCGCTCTCCTGGGTGGGCGACTGGGACGGGGACGGCCTGCCCGAGATCGCCGTCGGCGCGCCGCTCGCCGACGTGACGCCCGAGGCCGGCGGGCCCACCACCGAGGACAGCGGCCTCGTCTACCTGCTGCCGCCCGGGGCCGCCGCGGGTCCGCTCGACGGCGCGGCCACCATTCGGCTCACGTGGGGCACCGAGGGGGGCCTCGCGGGAGCGGCCCTCGCCGGCGGTGCCGACATCGATCAAGATGGCTTCGGGGACCTCGTCGTGGGCGCGCCCGGGGGCGATGGTCGGGCCTTCGTGGTCTTGGGGCCGGTCGTCGGTGCCGAGCGCCTGGAGGACGTCGCGTTCGACATCGCCGGGCCCCGCGCGCGCGGGCTCGGCGCGGCGGTCGCGGTGGCGGCAGACCTCACGGGCGACGGCACGCCCGCCTTCGCCATCGGCGTGCCGGGCAGCGGGCAGGTCGCGCTTTTCCTCGGCGGCGCGTTCTGAGCGCTGGCGCGCGGGCGCCGATGGGGCAGGGATCTGCCGTGTCGCACGATGAGCTTCCCTCGGGCTTCGGCCCGGCCACGGCCGCGTGGTTCCGCGCCGCCTTCCCCGCCCCCACGCCCGTCCAGGCCCGCGGCTGGGCCCACATCCTCGCGGGCGCCCACGCGCTGCTGCTCGCGCCGACCGGCTCGGGGAAGACGCTCGCCGCGTTTCTCGTGGCGCTGGACCGCCTCTCCACGCCGCGCCCATCCGACGCGCCGGCGGGGGTGCGCGTGCTCTACGTGTCCCCCTCTGAAGGCGCTCGTGCACGACGTCGAGCGCAACCTGCGCGCGCCGCTGGCCGGCATCGCGGCGGCGGCCGCGGCCCGG
>JBEIVK010000384.1:0-4307 GCA_040373935.1 Alphaproteobacteria bacterium | reverse complement strand
CCCGCCCCGCGGCCCGGGAGGCGGCCTCCCGGCCGCCGACAGCGGGGCTTCGCCCGACACCGGCGCGGACACCGGCGCGCCGCCCGCCCTCGGCCTCGCCGTCGCCGAGGTCCCCGCCGGCACCTTCTGGATGGGCAGCCCGCCGGGCGAGCCGCACCGCGGCGCGGACGAGCGGCGCTTTGAGGCCGTCCTCGGCGCGCCGGTGCTGTTCGCCGTCCACGAGCTCACCCAAGGCCAGTTCGAGGCCCTGATGGGCTGGAACCCCGCCGCCGCCGGCGCAGACCCTTACGGCGAGCCCTGCGACAAGGGCGGGGTTCACCCGGACCTGCCGGTCGCCTGCGTCACCTGGTGGGACGCCGTGGCGGCGGCCAACGCCCTCTCGCGGGCCGAGGGCCTCGCGCCCGCCTACACGCTGGACGGCGGCGCCGTCGTCTGGGACCGCGCGGCCCCGGGCTGGCGGCTGCCCACCGAGGTCGAGTGGGAGCGGGCGGCCCGCGGGGGCCAGTCCTTCATCTACGGCCACACGGACGACCCGGCGGCGGCGTGCTCCGGCGGCAACCTGTCGGACCAAACCGCGCTCGCGAACGACCCGCAGGTCAACTTCCCGTTCCCGTGCTCCGACGGGAGCTGGCTCCTCACGCCGCCCGGGGCTTACGGCGCCAACCCCTACGGCGTGGCAGACCTGCTCGGCAACGTCTACGAGTGGGTCTGGGACTGGGAGGGCGCCTACCCGGACGACGGCACGGTGGACTGGGCGGGGCCGGCCACCGGCGCGCGCCGGGTGCGGCGCGGCGGGGGGTGGCACTCGGGCTTGCCCTACGCGCGCCCGGCCTACCGCGGCGAGACCGCCCCCGACGAGACGCTGCACACCCTCGGCGTGCGCTTCGTGCGCAACGTGCCGCGCTGAGGGCCCGGCGGGGCGGAGAGGAAGGGGGCGTTACGGGGGAAACCACGTTTCCCCCGTCCCCGTGAAATCCCCGGCTGTTTCACGGTGAAACGTCTGCCGAGGCGCGGGGCGCGGTGGCGGCGCTCAGCCGTCCGCCTCGGCGCCGACATGCCGTTGGACCTCGGTTTCTCCCAGCAGGGTCGCCGGGGCGTGCGCGCGGACGACCGTGACCGGGCAAGGCGCCCGGCGGAGGACCTGCTCGGCGACGCTGCCGAGGACGAAGCGTTCGAGGCCGGTGCGGCCGTGGGTGCCCATGACGAGGAGGTCGGCGTCGAGGCGGGTGGCGGTGTCGAGGATGGTGTCCACCACGTCGCCGGCGCGCAGCGTGGTGCCGACCGGGACGCCGGCCTCGCGGAAAAGGCCGAGCAGCGGCGCGAGCTGGGCGCGGGCGTCGGCGTGCAGGGCGTCGAGCGCGGGGCTCTCGTCGGCGTCGCCGTGGGGATGCACGACCACGTCGGGCGACACGCCGGTCGGCAAGTGAACCACGCAGAGCAACACGACCGACGCGCCGAGGGGGGCGGCGAGGGCGGCGGCGACGGTGCAGACGTCGGCGGCGCAGCCGGCGAGGTCAAGCGGGACGAGCAGGGTCTGGAAGCGCATGGGGTCCTCGCGGAGATGGGCGCTGGCGCAGCAAGGAGCGTGCCCGGGTTGGGCTGGCGGGGGCCGTGGCACGCGGCTTGCTGTTAGGTCCGGGGAGCCGGCGGGCTGCGCCGGCCCTCTCTCCATCCTGCGTCGAGGTCCTCCATGAGCCTGTTCTCCTCCCTTTTTGGCGCTGCTTCCGAGAGCCCGGTCATCAGCGGCGCGAAGGCGCGCGAGCTGGCCGCCGCGGGCGCCGTGCTGGTCGACGTGCGCTCGCCTGGCGAGTTCGCGGGGGGCTCCGTGCCGGGCGCGGTCAACATCCCGGTGGAGACGCTCCCGGCGGGCGCGGAGGGCAAGGTGGCGAAGGACGCGACGGTCGTCGTGTTCTGCCGGTCCGGGGCGCGCAGCGCGCGGGCGCTCTCCTTCCTGAAGGGCGCGGGCTACGCCACGGTGTACGACATGGGCGGCGTCGGCAACTGGTAGCGCGGCGCGCGGGGCGCGATACCGCTGCGGCATGGGACGCACCGCCAGCTTTGCGCATGTCACCTTGGCCTACGCCGTCGCGACCGCGGCGGCCGTGTGGTCCTTTCAGGCCTTCCCCCTGATGTCTGCCGACCCGGTGTGGGGGCCGTGGGCCCAGGCGGCGATGGCCGATGGGGTCGCCACCCTCGTCATCTTCGGGTTTTCGCGGCTCCACAACAACTCCTCGATGTACGACGCCTACTGGTCGGTCGCGCCGATGGTCTTCGCGCCGGGGCTGGTGCTGGGCGCGGTCGGCCCGGCCGGGGAGGGCCTGCGGGTCGCCGCCGTGCTGGCCGTCGTGCTGCTCTGGGGCGCGCGCCTCACCCTGAACTGGGCCACCGGATGGTCTGGCCTGCACCACGAAGACTGGCGCTACGTGGACCTCCGCGCCCAGACCGGCCGCGCGTACTGGCTGGTGAGCCTGCTCGGGCTTCACGGCTTCCCGACCGTGCAGGTGCTGTTGGGGATGCTGCCGCTTGGCCCGGCATTGCTGGCCGGTGGCGCCCGGCCCTGCGGCGCGCTGGACGCCTTGGCCCTGGCCATCGGCCTCGGCAGCGTGGCGGTGGAGGCCGTGGCCGATCTCCAGCTTCGCGCCCACCAAGCCGCCGGCCGGGGCGGCGTCATCGACACCGGCCTCTGGGCCTGGTGCCGCCACCCCAACTACCTGGGCGAGATCGGCTTCTGGGTTTCGCTTTGGGTGTTTGCCCTGGGCGCGGATCCCGGTTCGGCGTGGACGGGCGTGGGCGCCTTGGCGATCTTGCTGATGTTTGTCTTTGTCTCAATCCCGATGATGGAGCGGCGCCAGCGGGCAAGAAAGCCCGCGTTCGATGCGTACGCACAGCGGGTTCCCATGATCCTCCCCCGGCCGCCCCGCTGACCGGTCGATTAGGTGGGTGGGGTCCCCCGCGGTCGTCGGTCGGAGCCTGCAGTGTCCCATCCCCGTCTCTTTTCGTTGTCTGGCGCGTTGGGCGCGGGGCTTCTCCTGGGCGTGCTCGCGTCGTGCGCGGGGGGCGGCGGGCCGCCGGGAATGGGCGGCGGCGGTGGCGAGTTCGAGGGCACCGCCGCGCCGGGGCCGGAGCGCCGCGTCCTGGTCGAGGCGGTGCCCGTGGGCCGGGCCGACGTGGCGAGCCACCTCGAGACCAGCGGTGTGCTCGAGAGCGAGGCGCAGGCGGACATCACCCCCGAGACCTCCGGCCTCGTCACCGAGGTCCGCGTCGAAGAAGGCGATCGCGTGGCCCCCGGCCAGGTGCTCGCCGTCCTGTCGAGCCCGCAGCTCGATGCCGGCGCGGAGCGCGCACGCATCGAGCTGGACAAGGCGCGGGTGGCCGTGCAGGAGGCCGAGGCGCTGCACGGCCGCGGCGCGCTCTCCGACCGCGAGCTGCGTGACGCCCGCGACGCCCTGCGCGTGGCAGAGACGTCCTTCGGCGAGGCCTCCCGCTCGGCGGGCTTCACCCGCATCGAGAGCCCCATCGCCGGCACGGTGGCCGTGCGCGACGTGCGGCTGGGCGAGATGGCCGGTGGGCGGCGCGCCTTCCAGGTGGTCGACTTGGACCGCCTCCGCGTCGTCGTGCAGCTCCCGGAGCGGGACTTGACCCGC
Organism: Alphaproteobacteria bacterium; assembly: GCA_040373935.1. Lineage (GTDB taxonomy): Bacteria > Myxococcota_A > UBA796 > UBA796 > UBA2385 > JBEIVK01. The sequence goes on along the minus strand of JBEIVK010000384.1, from coordinate 663 downwards.
GTGCGGGAGGGGCAGTCCGCGTTGCTCATGGGCGCCTGGGAGGACGGCACGCCGCCCGCCACCGGGCGAGTGGTGCGGGTGAGCCCGGTCGTGGACGCCACGACGGGCACGGTGCGCGTCACCATCGGGGTAGACCCTGGGCAGTCCGCGCTGCGGCCGGGGCAGTTCGTCAAGGTGCGGCTGGAGGTGGACCGCCACACCGCCGTGCTGGCGGTGCCGCGGCGCGCGCTGGTGTACGAGGACGGCGAGCCCATCGTCTGGGCCGTGGTGGACGCCCCGCCTCCGGAGCCGAGCGCCGCCGGCGGAGAGGCGGGGGACGCCCCGGCCGAGGGCGGGATGCCGGCCTGGCTCCAGGGCCTGTTCGGGGATGGCGAGGGCGGGGATGTTGCCGGCGGAGGCCCCGAGAAGGACCCGTGGGACGGCATCCCCCGGCGCATGGCCAAGAAAACCCGGATTGACCTCGGCTTCGTCGACGCAGACCACGCGGAGGTCGCCGGCGGCCTGGGCGAGGGCGCCCTCGTCGTCAGCGTGGGCGCGGCGAACCTGCGCGACGAGGCGCTGCTCAAGCTGCCGGGCGATCCCGAGCCGCCGCCCGAGGTCGAGGGCGACGACGGGGAGGACGGCAGCGGCGGGGGGGCCGGCGGTGGGAAGGGCGGCCGGCGT
>JBEIVK010000560.1:0-3189 GCA_040373935.1 Alphaproteobacteria bacterium | reverse complement strand
GCCGACATCGCCGCCCGGGCCCCGCGCGCGCCGATGGACGCCCGCGCCCGCGCCGCCGCCCTGCGCGCCTACGGCCCCGGCCTCGCCGCCCTCGTGCTGCTCTACGTCGTCCTCACCGCCTACCGCGACTTCCGCGACAACTTCGCCGTCGAGCTGTGGGGCGCGCTCGGCTACGCCGACGCCCCGAGCGTGCTCGCCACCAGCGAGATCCCCGTCACGCTCGGCACCCTCGGCGTGCTGGGCGCGCTGATGCTCGTGCGCGACAACCGCCGCGCCTTGCTGCTCGTGCACGGCATCATGGGCGCCGGGACTGCGCTCGTCGGCCTCGCCACGCTCGCGTTCGGCGCGGGGTGGATCGGCCCGGCGACGTGGATGGTCCTGCTCGGGCTCGGCCTGTACGTCGCCTATGTCCCCTTCGGATGCGTGCTGTTCGACCGCCTGATCGCCGCGCTCGGCACCACGGCGACGGCCGGCTTTTTCATCTACATCACGGACGCCTTCGGCTACCTCGGGTCGGTCGGGCTGCTGCTCTACCGGGATCTGGGCCGCCCCGATCTCTCCTGGCTGGCCTTCTTCCGCGGCTTTGGCCTCGTCACCAGCGTCGTGTGCACCGCGCTCTTCGTCGTCTCCGGGCTTTACTTCGCGCGCCTCTCCCGTTCCGCGGAATCGGGCAGCGGCCTTGGCCTCAAGGGCGGCCCCGCGAAGCCGTAAGGAGCGCAGGAGAGCCCCCACTCTCGTGCGTGATCTCGTCTCCGACCCTGCGCCCGCCCCCGTCTCGCGCGACGCCTTGCTGGCGGAGCGGGCGGCGCTCGTGGAGCGCCTCGCCGCCGTCGATGCGCAGCTCCGGGCCGAGGGCGCGCCGCCACCCCCCGACGCCCGCTTCCGCTGCCTCATCGAGCGCCTGCCCGACGCCGTGCTCGTCCACCGCGGCGCCCGCCTCGTCTACGCCAACGCCGCCGCCGCGCTGCTGCTGGGCGTCACCACCCCGCTGGAGCTCGACGGGGAGCGCCTCGACGCCCTCCTCCACCCCGACGACCGCGCCGATGCGCGCGCCCGCTGGGAGCGTGCGGCGCAGCTCCAGCTGCCCGAGGCGCCGGCCACGGTGCGCGTGCGTCGCTCGGACGGCGGCCAGCGCTCCGTCGAGATCACCGACCTCTCCCTCCTCTTCGACGACGCGCCCGCCGTCGTCACCATCGCGCGAGACGTCTCGGCGCGGGTCGAGGGCCAGGCCCGCCTCGTGCTCACGGATCGCCTCGGCAGCATGGGCGTGCTCGCCGCCGGGGTCGCGCACGAGATCAACAACCCGCTCATGTACATGATGCAGAACGCCGAGCTGATCCAGCGCGGCTTGGACGCCATCGCCCTCGCAGCCGATCCGCTGGCCGGCCTGCCCGACCCGGCGGGCGTGCTGGAGCGCGTGGCCGAGGCGCGCGAGTGCATCGCCGACGTGCGCTCCGGTGGGGAGCGCGTCTCGCGGCTCGTGCAGCGCCTCCGCGGCTTCTCCCGGGTGGACGAGCGGGTCGGCCCGGTCGACTTGCAGCCCGTCCTCCACGACGCCGTCCGCTTCGCCCAGTCCCAGGTCCACCCGCGCGCCCGCCTCGACGTGCGCGTCGAGGCCCTGCCGCCGGTCAGCGGCAACGAAGGCGAGCTGTTCCAGGTTTTTCTCAACCTCCTCGCCAACGCCGCCCAGGCCATCCCCGCCGGCGCCCCGGACGCCCACCGCGTCACGCTGCGGGCCCGCGCCGACGCCCACGCTGTGCTCGTCGAGGTCGAGGACACCGGCGTCGGCATGGCTCCCGCCGAGGTCGAGCGCATCTTCGACCCCTTCTACACCACCAAGGCCGTCGGCGAGGGCACCGGCCTCGGCCTCACCATCTGCTTCAGCATCGTCCGGCGCATCGGCGGCTCCATCTCCGTCCGCACCGAGCCCGGCCGCGGCAGCGTCTTCGCCGTGCGCTTGCCCATCTCCGCCGCCACCGCCCTGCCCCTCCGCGAGCCTGCCGCCGCCCCGGCCCCGGCGCCGGCGCGCTCCCGCTCGCGCCGCTTGCTCGTCGTGGACGACGAAGCCGCCATCCGCACCGCGCTGGACCGCGCGCTGCGCGCCCGCCACGAGCTGGTGCTGTGCGGCTCTGCCCGCGAGGCCGCCGCCGTCCTCGCGGTGGATGCCCGCTTCGACCTCATCCTCTGCGATTTCCTCATGGAGCAGGACACCGGCCGAGACCTCTGGGAGTGGCTCGCCGTCCACCAGCCCGGCCTGCTCGAGCGCACGGCCTTCATGTCGGGCAACGCCTTCTTGCCGCGCGCCCGCCGCTTCTTCGACACCGTCCCCGCGCCGGTCCTCGACAAGCCCGTTCCCGTCGATGAGGTCGAGCGCCTGCTCACCGCGGCCGGGCCCTTGCGCCGCGGCGTCGCCTGACCGCACGGCCGGCTTTTGCTCATGGGGCAGGGGAAACCAAGGTTTCCCCCGCTACGCCCCCTTCCTCCCTCGCGCCGCCCGCCGCCGCGCTCACCCGGCGGTGTAGCCCCCGTCGACCACCATCGTCTGCCCGGTCATGAAGCGGGCCTCCTCCGACAGCAAAAACACGGCCGCGCCGGCGATCTCCGCCGGCTGCCCCGCCCGCCCGAGCGCCGCCCGCCGCGTGAACACCTCGGCCAGCGCCGGGTTGTCGAGAATGGCGGACGCAAAGCGCGTCTCGACGAGCCCCGGCGCGATGGCGTTCACGCGGATGTCCCGCCCTGCCAGCTCAAAGGCCAGCGTCTTCATCAGGCTGAGCAAGGCCGCCTTGGACAGGGCGTAGGCCCCCTGCCAGGGCGCGGCGGTGAGGCCGTACACGCTGCTCACGAAGACGACGCTCCCGCCGCGCAACCCGGCGGCGTCGCGCGCGGCCACCCACGCCTGGGTGAGGGCCAGCGGCCCCTTCAGGTTGACCTCCAGCGTCTTGTCGAGGGCGGCCATCGAGAGCCCCTGCACGGGCCCGAAGTAGGGGTTGGTGGCGGCGTTGTGGACGATGCCGTCGATGGGCGGCCCGTCGGCGGCCAGCCCCGCCAGCAGGCCCTCCATCGCCGCGGCGTCCCCCGCGTGCTGCGCCCGCCAGTCCACCCGGGCGCCCGGCACGGCGGCCGTGATGCGCGCGGCGGCGGCGGCGAGCCCCTCGGCCTTGCGCGCGGTCAGCACGAGCGCGGCGCCCT
>JBEIVK010000925.1:0-1697 GCA_040373935.1 Alphaproteobacteria bacterium | reverse complement strand
CGGGATTCGAACCCGCGACCCTCAGCTTGGAAGGCTGATGCTCTACCAACTGAGCTACTCCCGCGTGACAACGACGAAGTGGTGGGAGGTGGTGGATTCGAACCACCGTAGACGTGAAGCCGACGGGTTTACAGCCCGTTCCCTTTGGCCGCTCGGGCAACCTCCCGGGATGGCCCCCGCGGTGACGCCGGGGCCATATGGTGCAGTACTGGAAAGAACTGGTGCTGGCGGTGGGACTTGAACCCGCAACCTACGGTTTACAAAACCGTTGCTCTGCCAATTGAGCTACGCCAGCTCAACATACAGCGCGGCGCGGGACGTACCCTGCCAGGGCGCCGTGCTTGTAATCGGCCGCCTCCCGGCCTGTCAAGCCCCGCGCGCCCCCCGGCGATCACGGGGCAGGCCCCTCGAACAGCCGAGCCGGCGGCGAAGCGGCGAGATCCAGGGATAGGACCTCGATCGTCTCGACGATACGGCCGCCCTGCAGGATCTCCATTCGGCGCGGCACCACGAGTCCAGGCACGGGCTCGGTGTAGTCCGCGAGGCGCAGCGTCGTCTCGTCCCCGCGGTCCATCCAGGTGATCCACGCGAGCCGCCCGCTGGACCGCGTCACCGCGCAGGCCACGAGGCCGCTCGCGCCGCCGCCTGGCGCACGCAGGATGACCTCCCGGCCCTCCTCCCCGGCCGGCTCCAGCCCCGCCCAGGCCCCGCCCGCCGCAAGCTCTGGCCCCAACGCGAGCGGGATCGCCAGCACTTCTTCGGGGCCGAAGCGGTCCACCACCTCGCGGGTCCGCGCCGGGTCTCGCGGCGTGGACGTTCCGTCCACCACCACCCACGCTTGGCCGCCGGTGCCCAACACCGCCACGGAAGATGTCCCAGGCCCCTTCTCGATGTCCACCTCGAGGCGCCGCTCCCTGCCCCGAGACCACCAAACGTGGCGGGCCTCCAGCCCTTCCGCCACCACGACCCGCCGGAACTCGAAGCGCACCGCCGACGCCGCTGCGAGGAGCGTCGCCCCGCCCGCCGCACCGCCGTGGGCGAGCGCGACATCCTCCAGCCGCGGCATCGTGCCGCGGGGCGGCGACTTTGCGCGCGCCGGCTCTTCGGGCTTGGCGGGAGGCGCGGACCGGGAGGCCTGCGGCGCGGGCGCAGCCGGCGCGGGCGCCACGACCGCCGCCGCCGTCGGGACCGCCGACAGCGCCACCCGACTCGCGCCCTCGATCTTCCAGATCGTGCCGCCGATGCCCTCCTTGGAGAACGCCTCCAGCACGCGCTGTGCAGACGCAGCCTCGCCCTGGGGAGGCGCGATGACGAGATGCCGCCACCCCTCCCCGGGCACAAACCGGCGCACCACCGCGCACTGTGCGCAGACCTCCCCCGCGGCGTCCTTGAGGCGCCGCGCGTCATCGGCGGTGGCCAGCGCCACCGACTCCGCTTGGAAGGTGGTCGCATGGGCGAGCCCCGCCCCGAGGAAAACGACGAGCGCAGCGATCACGGTTGCCCCTGGGCGGCCTGGAGCCACGCCTCTACCTCGCCGGGCGTCACGGCGGAGCCGTCCGGCCGGCGGATCACCATCTCCCGCAGGGCGCGGCTCTCCTGCTCGATGGGCGACGGCATGAAGCACGCCCCGAACGCCGCCGCGCAGGCCAGCGCCGCCCCCCACGCCCGGCGCCGCGGCGGCGGCTCCGCCGGCAAGG
>JBEIVK010000769.1:0-2176 GCA_040373935.1 Alphaproteobacteria bacterium | reverse complement strand
GGCTGGGACCCGCGCGGCTGCATGGCGGCCCCGGCGCCGGCCGGTCTCGCCGCGGTGGCGCTCGGGCTCCTCGGGCTCCTGCGGCGGCGGCGCTGAGCCTCAGCGCCCGAGGACGATCTCCTTCGCCTTCGGGTGCGCGGCGAGCTTCGGATCGGCGTCCAGCAGGGCCTTCAGCTCGGCCGTGCGGCCCTGCTCCCACAGCAGCCGCACGACGATGAGCCCCGTCGCCGTGCGATCCCCGGGGACGCGGTACGCGCGCAGGTAGGCGTCCGTCGCGCCCGCCTTGTCGCCCGCGGCCTCACGGGCGCGGCCAAGCTCCTTGAGCGTGGGGAAGTGGTCCGGGAACTGGTCCACCACGACCTCCGCGTGGGCGATGGCGGCCGGCCAGTCCTTTCGCCGCGCCGCGAGCTGGGCGAGCCAGCCATGGGCGCCCATGTCCCGCGGATGCGCCTCCACGACCTCGCGGTACAGCGCCTCCGCCCGGGGGAAGTCCTCGTCCATGAACGCGAGGTTGGCGGCGTCGTAGGCGCAGTCCGCCGGGTCCATCTCCGTGCGGTAGTGCAGCGGCCACCAGGGCAAAACCAGGCCGAGGCCCAGCGCGATGCCCGTCGGGCCGACGGCCCGCCAGCCGCCGGCCCGCCCGGCCCAGGCGCCCCGCAGCGCCGCGACCCCCGCCACCGCGAGCAGCACCGCGGCCGGCAACGTGGAGAGACGGTAGCGGTCTGCGACGATGAACAGCACCAGCGGCGCGTGCAGCGCGAGCCAGCCGCCCACGAGCGCCCTGCGCCCGGGCGCCCGCAGCCACGCGAAGGCCCCGGCGAGCACCAGCGGAAAGAGCAGCCCGTAGCGCACCGGGGACAGCCGCAAGAAGCCGAGGGCCTCGCCCGGACGCGTGCGGCAGCGGAAGTCCTCGTTGCGCGGGATCTCCGTGTCCGACACGCTCCACAGGGCCTTCGCGCCGAGGCGCCCGAGCCAGCCCGGCACGTCGGCCCGGATGGCCTCCCATGTGCGGGCCGACCACCACGCGTTGCGCTCCGGGAGCGCGCGCTCATCCGGCTGCGCCTCCAACGCGAGCTTCCGGAACGGGAGCCCGGGCCGCAGGAAGCTCGTCTCCACCCAGTCCGGGTTGTTGCCGATCCAGAAGTTCACGCCTGCGTTGTGGCTCACGAGGACGAGGCGGCTGTCGCTGCGGAAGTTCTCCCACGCCGTCGGCGCGACCGGGGCCGCGAGGCCAAGCGCGAACACCACACAGGCGGGGCGGAGGGCCGCCTGCGCGCGGGCCCCGAGGAGCAGGGCCCCCCCGACGACCGCGCCCAGGAGAAGGTGGGTCGGGTGCAGCGCAGTGGCGAGTCCGACACACAGGCCGGCGCCCCCCGCCCGGGCGAGCGCGGCGGGGCCGGCGCCGAAGCCGAGCGCGCCGTCGGGGCGCACCGAGAGCAGCAGCAAGCCGCCGAGGCAGGCGTTCGTCCAGGCGGGGGAGAGCAGCTCCTGCTCGAACAAGACCGCCGCCGGCGCGAGCGCGTAGAGCAGGCCCGCCGCGGCGCCGAGGGCCGGCGCCCCCGGCAGCAGGCGACGCCCGGCCCGCGCCAGCGCCCACGCCGTGAACACGCCGAGCGCGAGCTGCACGCCGCGCACGACATCCAGCGACGGCCCGCCCCCCAGCGCGATGAGCCGGGACAGGAGCCACGGGTAGGCCGGCGGCTGGTAGTAGCCCTCGGGGAAGGCGTCCTCGCCGCGGGCGAGGGCCTGGGCCTGCTCCCAGAAGGTGAAGGCGTCGACCATCGGGTGCCGCGCGGCGGGCGTGCCCGCGAAGGCGAACAGCGCGGCGCCCCGGACGAGCAAGGCGAGCACCGGGGCTGCGAGCTCCACTCCCAAGGCGGCGGACAGAGGCCGAGGCGCGGACATGCGGTGCTCCCAGGGGGCGCCCACGGCAGGGCCCCGACCCCGGGCCAGATAGCATCCCCGGGGCCCGGGCGGACGGAGGCGAGGCGACCACGGCTGGTTTCGCGGACTGCTCGGTTTCCCGGAGGGCCCGACGAGACCCGCGCCGGCCTGCGCGGGGGGCGCGGGCGGGCGCGAGAGCACCGCGACGGGCGCGCGCGAAGCCTCGCGCGCGGCGACGGCCCACCTCGGCCTCGACGCGGCCTCGCCCACCCCCGCGCGATGGACCTGGAGG
>JBEIVK010000471.1:0-3679 GCA_040373935.1 Alphaproteobacteria bacterium | reverse complement strand
GGCCGGCCCGGCGGCGCCCCCGCCCGCGCCGGCGGCAGACCCGGGGCACGGCCACGACCACCGTCACGCGCACGATCACCTGCACGCGCACGCGGGGCCGGGCGCGGGGCGGGTGTTGGGGTGGTCGCTGGCGATCCACGCGGGCTTCCTGGCGGTGGAGGCGGCGGTGGGCTGGTGGACGGGCAGCCTGGCGCTGCTGTCGGACGCGGCGCACATGCTCTCGGACGTGGCGGCGCTGGGCTTGGCGGCGATGGCGGCGCGGGTGGCCCTGCGGCCCGCGGACGCGGCGCACACCTTCGGGTTCGGGCGGGCGGAGGTGCTCGGCGGCTTCGTGAACGCGCTGGCGCAGCTCCTGCTGTGCGCGTGGATCGCGGTGGAGGCGGTGGGGCGGCTGCGCGGCGAGGCGCCGGAGATCGCGGGCTGGCCGGTGTTGTTCACGGCGGTGGGCGGGCTGCTGGTCAACCTGGCGAGCGCGTGGGCCTTGTCGCGCGGGGACCGCGGGGACCTCAACATCCGCGGGGCGCTGCTGCACGTCCTGGGCGACGCGCTGGGCTCCGTGGGGGCCATCGTGGCGGCGGTGGCGTTGCTGTTCGGCGTCGGCTGGGCGGACGCCGCGGTGAGCCTGCTGGTGGCGGGGCTCGTGCTGGTGGCGGCGCTGCGGCTGCTGCGGGAGGCGGGGGCGGTGCTCCTGCAGCGCAGCCCGCCGGGCTTCCCGACGGAGGCGGTGCGGGCGGCGCTCGCCGGGATGCCGGGGGTGGACGAGGTGCACGACCTGCACGCCTGGACGATGGACGGGCGCTACCCGCTGGTGACGGCGCACCTCGTGGCGGCGCCGGGGCTGGGCGCGGCGGGAGAGGAGGCGCTGCGCTTCGCGGCGGTGGAGCTGCTGCGGCGGGAGCACGGGGTGCTGCACGCGACGGTGCAGGTGGAGCGGCACGCGGCGGATGGGGGGCTGGGCTGCCCGATGGACCCCTGCGACGGGCCGAAGCCGCCGGCGCTGCGGGGGCGGACGCGCTGAGGGCGGGCGGCGGGTCAGCGCGGGCCGGTCGTGCGGTCCCGGCTGCCGAGCAGGAGGGGGACGAGCCAGGGCAGGTGGCGGCCGATGAAGGCGCCGATGCGGCCGTGGCCCGTGAACACGCGCTCGGCGCGGCGGGCGAGCACGGCGTCGACCATGACGCGGGCGGCGCGGGGGGCCGGCCACATCAGGCGGGCGGGGCGGCGATCCGGGCGGCTGGCGTGGTGCACGCCGCGGTTGTCGACCTGGCCGATCTCGGACTCGACGAAGCCCGGATGCAGCACGGTGACGCTGACGCCGTCGGGGGCGAGCTCGGCCCGGAGGGTGTGGCCGAGCAGGTGAACGGCGGCCTTGGACGAGGCGTAGGCGGCGCTGCCGGGGATGGGCAAGTAGGCGGCGACGCTGCCGACGAGGCCGATGCGGCCGCGACGGGCGCGCAGGGTGGGCAGGGCGTGGGTGACGCAGGCGACGAGGCCGAAGAGGTTGGTGTCGTATTGGCGGCGCCAGTCCGCGACCGAGAGGGTGGCGACGGGGCCGTTGACGGCGAAGCCGGCGTTGGCGAGGAGGAGGTCGATGCCGCCCCAGGCGGCGACGATGTCGGCGACGGCGGCCTGCACGCTCGCCTCGTCGGTGACGTCGCAGGGCACGACGCGGACCTCGGCGCCGGCCGCGCGCAGGGGGGCGGCGACGGCCTCGAGGTGCGCGACGCGGCGGCCGGAGAGGGCGATGCGGGCGCCGCGGCGGGCCAGCTCGGCGGCGCAGGCCGCGCCGAGGCCACTGCCGCCGCCGGTGATCCAGGCGACGCCGCCGTCGAGGCGCTTCATGGGGGGCTCCCGGGGCGCAAGGCGCCGAAGACGCGGAGGGCGTTGCCGCCGAGGATGGCGGCGATGCGGGTGTCGGACCAGCCGCGGTCCAGCATCTTCTGGACGACGCGGGCGTACTCGCCGCGGCCGATGTCGGCCGGCGGGGTGATGGCGCCATCGTAGTCGCTGCCGATGGAGGCGTGCGCCTCGCCCACGGTGTCGACGATGTGGGCGAGATGCTCGACGACCATGCCGGCGTCCACCGGGCCGCCGCGCCGCGCGAGGAACATGCGGCTGAAGATGACGCCGACGGTGCCGCCGGTGGCGGCGATGGCGCGGAGCTGCGCGTCGTCGAGGTTGCGCCAGTGGGGGCGGACGCCGGACACCCCGGTGTGGGTGGCGAGCAGGGGCTGCGTGCGGTCGTGCACGGCGAGGGCGTCGGCGAAGGCGCGGGGGTGGATGTGCGCGAGGTCCACGCCGACGCGGGCGGCGTTCAGCGCCTCCACCAACGCGGCCCCGGCGCGCGTGAGGCCCTTGTCGGCGCGCAGGAGGTGGTGCGGGCTGCTGGTCGCGCCGTAGACGGAGTTGGTGAGGTGGACCAGGGTGGCGCGGACGACGAGGCCCTCGGGGATGGAGGCGGGGCCCTCCGGGGCGGCCTCCAGCGCGTTGGCGCCCTGGATGCTGAGCAGCACGGCGTGGGCGCCGCGGGCGCGGGCGGCGCGGTAGGCGGCGAGGGTGGGCGCGAAGGCCATGCGGCCGGCGCTGCGGGCGACCAGCTCCCGAAAGCGGGAGAGGTTGGCGAGGAAGGTGCGCCAGCGGGCGGCCGCGCCGCGGAAGGGGTTGGTGGTGATGGACCACATCGCACCGGCGAGGCGGTGCTCTTCGATGCGGGGGAGGTCCAGGTGGCCGAAGAAGCGGTGGCCGAGGGGGCCGCCGGCGTGGCGGGCGAGCGGGTCGTAGCCCCAGAGGCGCGGCGGGATGAAGGTGTCGATGTGGAGGTCGATGAGGTCGTGGGCGTCGAGCAGGGCGACGGCCTCGGCGCTCACGCCGAGGCGGCGGGCGAGGTCTGCCGCGGGGAGGCGGACGGGCGGGCCGGCGACGGGGGGCGGCGCGCTCACCAGGCCCACCCGACGAGCTGGACCCGGGCGTCCCAGCCGAAGCTGCGGCCGTTGACGAGGCGGTAGACCCCGAAGTCGGCGTCGTGGCCGAACTCGACGCGCCAGCCGAGCGGGCGGAGCGGGCGCTGGGTGAAGGCGGCGGCGACGCGGTACCCGGGGAAGACGCCGCCGATGGAGCCGTCCCAGAAGGCGCTGCGGCCCAGCCAGGCGGTGGGGCCGGCCGCGAGGTCGATGCGCTGGATGCCGAGCGGGATGGCGACGCCCGCCAGCAGGCCGAGGCGGGGGCCGCGGACCTCGAGGGCGTCGGCGGTGGCCCAGCCGGTCACGAGGTCGCCGCGCAGCAGGAACCAGCCGGCGGGCACGCCTTCGAGGCCGAGGGCGAGGCCGGGCGCGACGGCGCGGCGCGCGCCCTGGGCGCGGTCGTCGCGCAGGGTGAGGCCGACGGCGAGGGCGGGGGCGTCGCGGCGGTCCCGGTGGTCGAACCAACGGACGATGCGGCGGGCCTCGGGACCGACGGTGGGATGGCTGACCCAGGGACGGGCGCGGGCGACGGCGTCGGCGCCATCGTGGAGGCGGAGGGCGGCGCGGGCGGCGGCGACGGCGGCCTCGGGCAGCAGCGGGTCGGTGGAGGGGAGGGTGTCGGCCAGCGCGAGGATGTCGCGCAAGGCGCCGGCGTCTTCGAGGGCGCGGAGGCGGGCGCGCCCGGCGGCGACTGGGTCATCGGAGGCGGCCGCGGCCGGCGG
>JBEIVK010000822.1:0-1965 GCA_040373935.1 Alphaproteobacteria bacterium | reverse complement strand
GGCGACGCTGTGGTGGGTGAGGGCCCAGGAGCGCGCCTCTTCGGTGTGGCAGGCCATGCAGGTGCGCATGCCCTGGTAGACGCCGGGGGCGAAGTCGGCGAACGGGGCCTCGGGGTGGAGGCGCAGGCGCAGCAGGCCGCCCGCGCCGCGCGAGAAGGGGGCGAAGGCCTCGAAGATCTCGACGGGATCGCCATCGTCGATGAGGGCGACGTTGGCCGGGGCCGCTCCGGGGGCGGCCGGACGCAGCAGATAGACGGAGGGCGTGGAGCGGGCCCCGACGGCCCGGGCGAAGCCGCGCGTGTCGTCCACGACGAGCGGGAAGGTGGCCCCGAAGCGCTGGGCGAAGTCGGCGAGCACCGCGGGATCCGTGCCGCCGACCGCCACGCCGACCCAGCGCAGGCCCGGCAGCGCGGCCAGCGCGTTCACCTCTGGCATGGCGTGCTGGCAGTGCGGGCAGGTGGGCGAGAAGTAGAAAAACGCGGTGGCGCCCTGCACCTGCGCGGCGAGCGGCGCCGGGATGAGCAGGGAGACGGGCGTGCCCGGGGCGAGGGCAGCCGCCGTGTTGGCCGCTGCGGGGCCGGTGGACCAGCCGGCGGGCGGCGCGGCCTGCACGGTGAGCGCGCAGAGCAAGGCGAGGATGAACAGCAGGGGGCGGCGCATCGCTTCCGGGATAGCCCGGCGCGCGGAGGGCGGCAGGGCATGGACGAAGGCTGGGACGCGCGGGCGGCGCGCTGCCGCGCCGGGCTGGCGCCGCTGGGGCCCTTTCTCGGGGCGTGGGCGGGCGCGGGCGCGGCCGACGGCGAGGCCCTGTCGGGCACGCTCACGCTGCGGGCGGCCCTGGGGGATTCGTTCGTCATCCAGGAGGAGCGCCTGTTTCGGGCCGACGGGTCCGAGGCCCACGCCGAGCTGGTGGTCTACCGGTGGGACGACGAGGCGGGCGCCTTGCGGGCGGTCCAGCACTTCGCCCCCACCTGGGTCGAGCACGCGGTCGTCACCGCCCCGGCCCCGGGCGAGCTGCGCTGGGACCTCGGGCCCCTCGGCCCGCGGGTGGTCTTGCGGCTGCCCGCCCCCGATGCCCTGCGCGTCGAGGTCTGGCACCCCCGCGGCGACGCCCTGCTGTCCGCCTTGGAGTACACCCGCGCATGACCGAGCTCCTCCGCGCCTGCTTGCCGGCGCCCGACCCGGCCCTCGCGGCCGCGCTCCGCAAGCCCTTCCGCCGGGGCCACGCCATCGCCGCCCTCGCGGCCGCCCAGGCGCGCCCGGCCCGCGCCACCAGCGTGCTCGCCGGGTACTTCCGCAGCACGCGGGCGCTCGGCAGCAAGGACCGACCGGTGGTCTCCGAGGCGGTGTACGCGGCGGTCAAGCATGGGGCGTTCCTGGCGCAGGCCGGGGCCGCGGGCGCCGAGGCGCTCATCGACGGGGTCGCCGCGCTCTGGGAGGGCGAGCGCTTCCCGACGCTGGCCGGGACAGGGTCGGAGGCGGGGGATCTCGCGGTGGCCGTCGGCGTGCCGCCGGGGCTCGCCGGCGAGTGGCTCGCGCGCTGGGGTGCGGCCGGGGCGGCGGCCTTGGGGGCGGCGTTGGCGGGGCGGGCGCCCGTGCACCTGCGGGTCAACCGGGCCCGGTCCACGCGGGCGGCGGCGGCGGCGGCCCTCGCCGCGGCAGGGGTGGACACGCGGCCGTTGCCCGGCTTGGAAGATGGGCTGGAGGTCCTGGGGCGCCCCGTGCTCGGGCGGCTGCCGGCGGCCCTCGACGGGCTGGTCGAGGTGCAGGACGCGTCGAGCCAGCACCTCGTCGCGGCGTTGGGGCCGCTGGCGGGGCTCCGCGTGTGGGACGCCTGCGCCGGGGCGGGCGGCAAGGCGCTGGCCCTGGCGGCCGCCGGCGCGCGCGTGTGGGCTTCAGACCCGCGCTCTCACGCGCTGGACGAGCTGCAGCGGCGCGCAGCGCGGGCCGGCGCGGCGGTGCGGG
>JBEIVK010000260.1:0-5681 GCA_040373935.1 Alphaproteobacteria bacterium | reverse complement strand
GCGACCGGCGGCGCCGCGGGCCCCACCTCCGGGCCAGGCGCGGGCGCAGCAGGCGGCGGACTGGGATCATCCCCGAAGCAGGCCGCAGCGACGAGCAGGAAGGGCACGAGACGGCGCATGGATTCCTCGAACGGGCAGGCGCCGTTCTACCACAGGCCCCGGGGAAGCGTCACCGCCCGGATGCAGCGTCGGCCTCGGAAGCGCACCCGTATCGCGCGAACACCGCCTCGCGGCCCGACGGTCGCGCTGCGCGATGCCGCCCCGCGACGCCGCCTGCGGGCCCCGCCCGGGCGGCCGGCAGGTTAGCACCGCGCATGTTCGAGGCCCCTCTGCTCGCGCCCCCGGTGTCGGAAGACGACGCCACCCTTCGGCGGCTCCTCGCCGCGGCTGGCGCGCTCTTGCGGGGCCACGAGGGCGCGGTCGCCGCCGAGCGCAAAGCGGACGACACCGACGTCACCGTGGCAGACCGCGCCGCGGAGGCGCTGCTGGTGGACGGCCTTCGCCGTGCGTTCCCCACCGATGCCATCACCGCCGAAGAAGGCACCGCGCTCCCGGGTGGCCCCGCGTCCTGGTGGGTGGACCCGCTCGACGGCACCTCCGCGTTCGTGGAGGGCCTCGGCACCTGGGGCAGCACCCTCGCCCGCCACGCAGACGGCCGCGTCCTGCTCGGGGCCATTGCCCTCCACCGGGTCGGTGTGTACGCCTTCACCGACGCGACGGGGCAGGCGTGGGTCAACGGCCACGTCCTCCCGCCGCTCGCTGGTTCCCGCTCTCGCCGGGACACCCCGATCTTCCTCCCCTCCCGTCTTCACCTCGCCGTCCGCCTGCGCTGGCCCGGCAAGGCCCGTGCCGTCGGGTCGACCGCCGCCCACCTCCTCCACGTGGCGCGGGGCGCGGGCCTGGCCCTCGTCGGCCCCGGGTGGGCCCCGTGGGACACCGCGGCCGGTCTCGCCTTGGTGTCCGCCGTTGGCGGTGAGGCCCGTCTGCTGGACGGCACACCGCTGGGGGCCACCGACACCTCCGGCGCGCCCTTCGTCGCGGGCCCGCCCCGCCTCGTGGCCCGCTTCCTGGACGCCGGCACCCTCGACGCGTGGCCCGACGGCCCCTCTCCTTCCGACTCCCCTCCCCGCCCCGGACCACCCGATGGCCACGTCCCGCACCCGCGACGCTGACGACGCCGAGCTTCTCGACTCACGGGGGCGCCCGGTGGACGCTCCGTTGCTCCCGGCCGTCCAGGGCTCCGGGTCGGTGTCCTCGGGCTCCCGCGACGACCTCCTCTCCTACTACCTCGCGGAGGTCCGCCGCTATCCCTTGCTCGACCCGGACGAGGAGCGCCGCCTCGCCATCCAATACCAGGAGAACGGGGACCCCGAAGCCGCCCACCGCCTCGTCACCGCCAACCTCCGCCTCGTCGTTAAGCTGGCTTTCCAGTACCACCGCCAGTGGTCCAACGTGCTGGACCTCATCCAAGAGGGCAACGTCGGCCTCGTCGAGGCGCTGTCCCGCTACGACCCGTACCGCGGCATCCGGTTCAGCAGCTACGCCCAGTACTGGATCCGGGCGATGATCCTCCGCTTCTTGATGGACAACTACCGGATGGTGCGCCTCGGCAGCACGCGCCACGGCCGGAAGCTGTTCTTCCAGCTCCAAAAAGAGCGGGACCGCCTCATCCGCGAGGGCGTGCACCCCTCCACCCTCGCGCTGAGCCAAGCGCTCAACGTGCCGGAAGAGGAGATCGTCGTGGTGGACCGCCACCTCAGCGCCCCCGCGCTCTCCCTGCACGCGCCGGCCTCGGGCGAGGAAGGCCGCCCGCTCGCAGACCTGGTGGAAGACGAAGACGCTCTCTTGCCCGACGAGATCGTCGAGCGCGCCGAGCTGGGAGACCTCGTGCAACGCGGCCTGTCCAGCTTCGCCGCCACGCTCACCGACGAGCGGGAGTTGGCCATCTGGCACGAGCGCCTGACCGCCCAAGAGCCGTCGAGCCTCGCCCTGCTGGGGGACCGCTTCGGCGTGAGCAAGGAGCGGGTGCGGCAGGTCGAGAGCCGGCTCAAGAAGCGCCTGAAGGAACACCTCGCCCGCGAGCTGGGCGAGGAGATCGCCTTCGAGTTCGACGTCCCGGGCGAGGGCTGACCCCCCGCCCGGGGAGCGCCGCCTACTTGGAGACGCCGGCGGCGGCCTTCCGGTCGCGCCGGCCGCTGGCCTCTGCCCGGGGCACCACGCCCGCCACCACGTTGGCCTGCAGGCTCTGGAAGATGATGCGGGGCGGAGACAAGGTGGCGTCCCGCTCCGTGCGGAACTGGACGTAGTCCGCCTCGGTGGTGTTGGCGGTCAGCTGCACGTTCTCCGCTTTCTCGGCCCCGAGGGTGCTCTCCCACGCGACGGCCCGCCCGCCCGGCTGGTCGTCGTGGCCCACGAAGACGCGCGTGTCGTCCGGCAAGGCGTAGAGCTTGCGGATGGACTGGTAGAGCTCGCGCGCGCTGCCGTTCGGAAAGTCACAGCGGCCCGTGCCGGAGTCTGGCAGGAAAAGGGTGTCGCCGGTGAACAGCGCGTCCCCAACGTGAAAGGAGACGCAGGCCGGCGTGTGGCCGGGCGTCCCGATGACCTGCACCTGGAGCCCGCCGGCATCGACGAGATCGCCGTCGGACAAGAGACGGTCGAACTGACGCCCGTCCGTCGGCAGCTCGGACAGGTTGAACACGCCGGCGAAGAACTCCTGCACCTCCGTGATGCGCGCGCCGATGGCGACCTGCGCGCCGTGCCGCTTCTTCAGGACCTGGGCGCCGGTCAGATGGTCGGCGTGGAGGTGGGTCTCCAACACCCAGAGCAGCGTCAGGCCTTCGGCCTCGATGGCCGCGCTCACCTTGTCACACGATTCCGTGAAGGTCCGTACAGCGAGCATGTCGTAGTCGAGGACGGGATCGATGACGACCGCGTCCTTGGTGGCCTCGTCCCAGACGAGGTGGGTGAGGGTGAAGGTGCGGTCATCGTAGAAGGTCTTGGTGTGCATGGCGGACTCCTGCGGGAGGTGCGCCAACCCATTGCAAGGACGGTGCCGGCCGCGTGAAACAGCGGGCGCCGCCGCCGGGACATCCGGAATCCGCCGGATGGGCGCTCCCGCCGTCGCGTCGCCCACGCGCTGAAACAACCCGGCCGAAACCGCGACGCCGCCGCTGTGCCACCCCACCCGCTCACCCTGGGCGAAATCACCCCGCGGGCATCCGCCCCGCGACCTGGTCCAGCAAGCGCGCGACCTCCAGCGCGGCGTCGGCCTCGGCCCGCGCGTCGAGCCCCGCCTGCTCCAGCTGCGAGATGCCCTCCGAGAGGTGCTCCATCGTGGCGTCTTGGAGCTGCTGGTCCCCCTCTTCGGCGAGCGCGTGCAGCGCCGCGACCGCAGCGCCCAGCTCGTCCGCGAGCCCCTCGCCGCCCGGAACACCGTCCCCGATGTCCACCGAGCCCTCCACCACCTGCCGCGTGCGCGCGCGGTCTGCGAGGTATGCGAGGGTGTCCGCGAGCCGATCCATTCGATCTTGCAAGTCGGCGTAGGTGCGCCGCGCGCGGCGGCGCTCTTCGTCCACCGCCTCGCGGTCTGCGGGCTCCACGTCGGCCAAGGCCGGGGGAGCGGGAACCAGGGCGTCGAGCTCGGCCCGCCGCGTCTCCACCTGAATCACGAAGCCGCGCACCCGCGCCGCCGCGGCGTCGTAGGCCTCGGCGGCCCCCGGCAGCGCGTCCGCGGCGACCTGCCCCTGCGGGAGGGACTCCAGGGCCGGACGCCCCCGCGCCGTGATGGCGACGTGCGCGCGGAGGAGCAAGGTCGCCCGCGTCCTCCACACCATCGCCAGCACCCGGCGCATCCGCGCCAATCGCCGCTCCAACAGGGCGGCGTCGTCGCGGTAGCGGGCGGCGAGGTCGTCCCGCCCGTCCTTGGCGCGGAGGTCTCCGGCGCGCTCCCGCAAGTGCCCGGCTTGCAGCTCTGTTTCGGCCAGGGCCCGCGCGAGCCGGGCCTCGAGGTCTTCGAGGCGGGCGGGGTGGCGGGTGAGGTCGTCGCCCGCCCGCCAGCGGGGGTAGTCGCCGCCCGCGATGGACCGCTCCCGCGCCGGGGCGTCCAGCGCCTTTCGCCGCGCGAACCACGCGACCGCCCAAGCGCCGAGCGAGGCCACCCCGAGCCCGATGGCGAGCAGCAGCACCATGTAGACGAACGGATTGAAGGGCATCGCCCCGGCCACTATCGCGCCCCCGGCCCGCCCGCCCCGCCCGCGATCGCGCGCCGCCGCGGGACTGAATCACGGCTCACCCACGCTTACGCACCTGCGTGATATGGTCTGCCCATGCCGATCACCCGTCGTCAGGTCCTCGCGCTCGGCGCGCTCTCGGCGGCGGTCGCCACCGCCGGGGTCGGCGGCACGGTCGCCTCCTGGTGGGGCCAGCCTCCCGGCGCGCCGCTCCAGCATCTCTCGGCCGGCGAGGCGGCGTTCATCCGGGCCCTCGCCGAGGTCGCCTATCCCGCGACGGCCGCCATCCCGGTCGGCGCCGCCGCGCTCGGCCTCGATGTCTTCCTGGACGACGCGATGGGCGCCCTTCCCGGCACCCCGCGCAAGCTGGTCAAGCTCCTGCTCAACGCCCTCGACGCCTGGCCGGTGCCCCGCCGCTTCGGCACCTTCTCCACCCTCTCCGTGGAAGACCGCCTGGCCGTGATGGACCACCTGCAAAACCACTGGAACCCCCAAATCCGCCAGGGCACCAGCAGCCTGCTTCTGCTCATCGGCATGGGCTACTGCACGCACCCCCAGGTGTCCCCTTTCTTCAGCCGCTGGCACGGCTGCGGGTATGGCCGATGAGCAACGGCCGCTACAACCCGGAGATCCCCGAGTATCCCGCGCCGGATCCCACCGTCATCCTGCCCGCCGCCCCGGCCGACGGCTGGGAGGCCACCCGCGGCGGCCGCACGCTCACCGCCGATGTCGTCGTCGTCGGCACCGGGCCCGGGGGCAGCGCCGCTGCGCGGGCCATGGCCGAGGCCGGGCTCAAGGTCGTCCTCCTCGAAGAAGGCCCCTCCACCAGCCGGTTCAAGCCCAACCAGGGCCAGACGGCCCGCTACCACATGCAAGAGGGCGGCGGCATGGTGGCCAAGGGCGCCACCATCTTTCCCATCGCCGCCGGGCGCGGCGTCGGCGGCGGCAGCCTCATCAACAGCGCGCTCTCCTTCCGCACGCCCAAGGCGGTGCTGGCCGAGTGGGAGTCCCTGCTCCAAGACGAGGGCTGGGGCCCCGCGGCCATGGGCGCCGCCCTCGACGAAGTGGAGCGCATCGTCGGCGTCTGCATCACGCCGGATCGCGTGGCCGGCGCGAACAACCGCCTCATCGCGCGCGGGGTGCAAGCCCTCGGCCTCGAAGGCGGGCTCGCCCCGCGCAGCACCCCGGGCTGCGCCGGCTGTGGCATCTGCAACTACGGCTGCCCCTCCAACGGAAAGGCCAGCTCCAACGTCACGTTCCTCCCGCGGGCCGTCGCCGCCGGCGCGCTCATCCAAGCCGACGTGAAGGTCCACGCCTTGCTGGTCGAGGGCGGCCGCGCCGTCGGCGTCGTCGGCGAGTCCTTCCACCCCGACACCGGCGCGCCGGTCGGCAGCGTCACCGTTCGCGCCCCCAAGGTCCTCCTCGCCGCTGGCGCCATCGGCACCCCGCGGC
>JBEIVK010000715.1:0-2437 GCA_040373935.1 Alphaproteobacteria bacterium | reverse complement strand
GGTGGCGCGGGCAACGTCGCCTTCATCATCGACCACAACGACCGCACGATCGGCGCGCTCCACGGCGGCTGGTATGGCGTGCAGGATTTCACGGGCGGGCGCCAGCAGGTCGTGTGGGCGCGGGCGGGCGAACCCGCCCCGGCCGTCGTCCCGCCGGAGGCGTCGGCTGAGTTGCGGGCGTGGAGCGAGGCCTTCCACGAAACCTCCCGGCACTTGCTCCTGCACAACCGCAAGGCCGCCTCCGGTACAAACCCGGCGACCGCCCCCGCGTTATGAGCCCGGCCCCTGCTGCCCCGTCCCCGGCCAGCCGCCGACTTTCCCTCCGGGCTCGTTGCGGCGGGGTTCTGCTCGCGCTTGGTACCGTCGCCTTCGTGCTCGGCCGCGGCGGTTCCCGGGAGTCGTCGGCGCCCGCGGGCATCCAGGCCCCGCCGGCCGTGCTTGCCGGTGCCGAGTGGACGGATGCCGTCCCCCATTTCGCGCACGGATGGGTCTCTCCGCCGGCGCACACCCCCTCGGCGCACGGTAGTTCCTTGTGCGCGCTGCCGAGCGGGGATCTCCTCGCCATCTGGTACGGTGGTTCTCGAGAGGGTGGGACTGACGTCGCGCTCTACACCTCGCGCCTGTCGGCGACCGGCGGCGGGTGGACGACCCCGCGGATGGAGATGGACCGCGTGATGGCGCAGCAGGAGCTCGACCGGGTGATCAAGAAGGTCGGCAACGCCGTGATCTTCCCGGACCCGCGCGGCTTGCTTTGGATGGTGTATGTCAGCGTCTCGGTCGGCGGCTGGTCGGGGAGCGCGCTCAACGTACGAATCTCGGCCGACGAGGGGTTGACCTGGAGCCCGAGCGAGCGCCTGACGCTGAATCCGTTTCTCAATCTCAGCACCCTCGTGCGCAACAAGCCGATCTTCGCCCGCGACGGGCGCATCGGCCTGCCCGTCTACCACGAGATGGCCGCCAAGTTTCCGCAGATTCTCTGGCTCACCCCGGGTGCCGACGGCCGGCTGGCGGACTACCGGGTGCGTAACCTCCCCGGGCAGGCCGGACTCATCCAGCCGGCCCTAGTCCCGCTCGACGAGAACCGGGTGCTGATGCTCTTGCGGGACCGCGGCGCGGACCGGCTGATGCACCTTTCGGTTTCGCAGGACGCCGGCTGGACCTGGTCTGCCGCGCGCCACACGGACTTACCCAATCCCGATGCTGCGGTCGACGGGCTGCGCCTCCGTGACGGGCGTATCTTGATCGTTTACAACCACGCCTCGAGCGGCCGGGAGAACCTGCGCCTAGCCGTTTCCTCGGATCAGGGCCGCTCCTGGCGGTCGGGCGCCGTCATCGAGGAGACCCCGCGGGCGGAGTACTCGTACCCGACGCTGGCGGAGGACCAGCAGGGCCGCATCCATCTCACCTATACGTGGCGCCGGGAACGGATCCGCCATGTGAGCTTTAACGTCGCCTGGCTGGACCAACGTCCGCTGGCACAGGACCGGGCCAGCCTGCCATGAGGGAGCAGGCGCTGGTCGGGTTCTACGTTTCGGCCGTAATTTTGCTCCTTTGGGCGGCCTTGGCCGCGGCCGGGCGCCGGTTGGTGCCGCACGGCTTTACGCTCCGGCGCCGGCTGCTCCTCGGCCTCGTCGCCGCCGGGCTGGCCTTCCTGCCGCTCGGGGACGTCCCCCTTTGGATGCGCGCCTTCAGCTTCCATTCGAACCCCTCGCTTCCGCTGCTCGGCCTAGGCTTGGTCGCCTGGGCGCGCGTGGTGTTCGAACGCTCCTGGTTCGGGCGCGAGGATTGGCTGGCGCTCTGGGGGTTCGGCGCGGTCGCGGGTACGGTCCTCTACGTGCACCCGCTCGTGGCGACGGACGTGGACGTTTACTTCTGGGGCTGGGAACGCGGCGTGGCGGCGAGCGTGCTCGGGGCGCTGGCGGTCCTCGCGATCGCGGGGGGCTTGCGCGCCGGGCTGCTGCTGGTGGCGGCGCTCGCGGCCCTGGGCCTGGACGCCCTGGAGTCGCGCAACGCGTGGGACTACGTCATTGATCCCTTCTATTGGCTGCTGAGCCTCGGGATGCTCGCTGCCATCCTGCTGCAGGCAGCGCGGCGCCCCCGCCGCTCGGGACCCGCGGCGGCCTTCAAGCTCTGACTTTTTTCCTCCGATGACCACCATCAACCGCGCGCGTCTTGCGCACCTCGTCACCGGGCTGGCCCTCGCGGCCGGCCTGTTCGCCGCCGATCCTGCCCCCAAGACGGCTCCGCCCCCGCCGCCGCTCCCCGGTGCCGGCACGGGCGGTGCCACCCCGCACGCCACCACCAGCGGCGTGATCGGACCCAACCGCCGCGAGGGCAGTATGATCACCATTACCTACGGCCGCCCGCACGCCGTGCATCCCCGCAAGGGTGGAGAGGCCCGCAAGATCTGGGGAGGCCTCGTGCCCTGGGGCAAGGC
>JBEIVK010000657.1:0-2659 GCA_040373935.1 Alphaproteobacteria bacterium | reverse complement strand
GCGCGCGGATGGCTCCTCCGCGCGCCGAGCCCCGTCGAGGCCATCGCGCTCGGCCTCGCCTCGGTCGCCCTCGCTGCCGCCACCACCCGGTGGGTCGAGGCTCCCCTCCGCCGCCTGCCCGTCGGGGAGCCCGCCGTGCGGCGCCAGGTCCTCGCCCGGGCCGGCCTCGCCTCGGCCGTCCTGCTCACCGCGGGGGCCGGCGTCTGGGCGGCCGGCGGCGCGCCCGTTCCGGCGCGGGCGCGGTCGGTCGGCGAGGCCGAGATCGCCTGCGCGGAGATGCCCGTGTCGCTCGCGGACCCGCGGCGCTGCCGGTTCCCCGCTGCGCCCGCCGCGCCCCCCTCCGCCGCCGCCCCCCGCCCGTCCCTCGTCGGGTGGGGCGACAGCCACGTCGGCATGCTCTCCCCCGCGCTCCAGGACTTCGCCGGGCCCCTGGGCGGCGGCGGCTACGTCGTCGTGCGCAACCGGTGCCCGCCCCTGGTCGGCCTCGCGGCCGGCGCCCTCTTTGCCGCCGACGACGCCTGCCTGCGCCACAACGAGGCCGTGCTCGCCGGGCTGCTCGCCGACCCGCCGGCCGCCGTCGTCCTCGGCGGCCGGTGGACCTTCCACGCCAACGCCTACGCGGAGGCCACCCGGCGCCAGTTGTTCCTCCTCCCGCCGCCCCCGTCCGTCGGCGAGATGCTGCGCCGCTCCCTCCGCGCCACCGTCGCGCCCCTGCGCGCCGCCGGCGTGCGGGTCGTCCTCGTCGGCAGCGTGCCGGAGGCCGACTTTCCCGTCAAGGACGCGTGGGAGCAGGCGCTGCGCTTCGGGCGCGCGCGCCCCCGCGGGCCCACCCTCGCCGTGCATGCGGAGAAGACGGCCCTCGCCGCCCCCGCCCTCGCTGCCGTGTGCGCCGAGAGCGGCGCCGTGTGCGTGGAGCCGGCGGCGGTGCTCTGTGCGGGGGGCGACTGCGCGCTCGGGGATGATGGGGGCGCGTTCTACACGGACTCCAACCACCTGACCGAGCGCGGCGTGCGGCAGCTGGAGGCGGTGTTGGGGGCGGCGTTGGGGGTGCCGGCGGGTGAGGGGGCGGTGGAGGGAGGCGCGCGATAGGCGGAGGAGATGGACAATCTCGCGCTCGGGCTTCATGAACAGGTCGTGACCCTCGCGCTCGGGGAGGCGCTCGCGCGCCAGCCCGAACTCGCGGGGGACGTGTCGGGGGTGGATCCGGTCGACGCGCCGCATCACCTGGCCCGGCACCTGTCGCAGCTGCTCAAGCGGGTGCTCCGCGGGGTGGGGGATGTGGACGGCCAGGTCGCGCTCGCGAACCAGCTCATCGACGTGCTGGTGGCCGCCGGGCCGGCCGGCGCGGTCGCGGCGGCCGACCGGGTGACGCCCGCGCTGCTCCGCGCGCTCGCCCGCCGCGACGCCTTGGCGGGGGTGGACTTCCCGCCCCGCCCCGACACGCCGCTGACGCAGACCCACCTGCTCCTCAACGCCCGCGGCGAGCGCTCGATCGGCCCCCAGCTGGTGGGGGAGATTGCGTCCGCCGACCGGGTGGACCTCCTCTGCTCGTTCTTGATGTGGTCGGGCTACCAGAAGCTGCAGGGCGCCCTTCAGGATCTGCTCACGCGGCGGCGGCGGCCCTTGCGGGTGCTCACCACGGTGTACTGCGGGGCGACCGAGCGGCGTGTCCTCGATGCGCTTCACGCCCTCGGCGCGCAGATCAAGGTCAGCTACGACACGCGCCGCACCCGCTTGCACGCGAAGGCCTGGCTCCTCCACCGCGAGAGCGGGTGCTCGACGGCGTTCATCGGGTCGTCCAACCTCTCGGCGGCGGCCTTGTCCGACGGGCTCGAGTGGAATGTGCGTGTGGGGATCGACGCGGAGGACGTCCTCAAGAAGTTCGCCGCGGCCTTCGAGGGCTATTGGAGCGACCCGGCCTTCGAGGACTACGAGCCCGCCCGGGACGCAGCGCGCTTCGACGCGGCGGTCCGGGGCGAGCGTCGGGAGTCGGACGGCGCCGCCGATGCGGTGTACGCCGCGATCGACGTTCGCCCTTTCCCTTTTCAGGAGCGCATCCTGGAGCAGCTGGAGGTCGAGCGGCGGGTCCACGGGCGCTGGAAGAACCTGGTCGTCGCTGCGACCGGGACTGGCAAAACGGTCATCGCCGCCCTCGACTTCCGCCGGGTGCGCGCGTCCCTCCCGGCCCGACCGCGGCTGCTCTTCGTCGCCCACCGCAAGGAGATCCTCACCCAGAGCCGCAGCGTGTTCCGGCAGGTCTTGCGGGAGCCAACCTTCGGCGGGCTGCTGGTCGACGGGGAGCGCCCCTTGCCGGGCCAGGACGTCTTCGCGTCGGTCCAGAGCTTGGCGCGCGTCGATCTCCAAAACGTCGATCCGCAGGCCTGGGACGTGGTCATCGTGGACGAGTTCCACCACGCCGAGGCGTCGACATACACCCGCCTCCTCGCGCACCTGCGTCCCCGCCTGCTGGTCGGTCTGACGGCCACGCCCGAGCGCGCCGACGGGGGAGATGTCACGCGGTGGTTCGACGGGCACATCGCGGCTGAGCTGCGGCTCTGGGAGGCGATCGACCGCGGCCTGCTCGTCCCGTTCCAGTACTTTGGCCTGCGCGACCCCGTCGATGCGTCCCCCCACTGGCGGCGGGGGCGGGTGGACGCGG
>JBEIVK010000658.1:0-2658 GCA_040373935.1 Alphaproteobacteria bacterium | reverse complement strand
GCTCAATCCCGACACCGACGGCGACGGCCTCTACGACGGCGACGAGGTCGATCTCCACGGCACCGTCCCGCTCAATCCCGACACCGACGGCGACGGCCTCGCCGACGCCGACGAGGTCGAGCTCCACGGCACCGACCCGCTCAATCCCGACACCGACGGCGACGGCCTCTCCGACGGCGACGAGGTGGAGATCACCGGCACGGATCCCCTGGATCCCGACACCGACGACGACGGCATGAACGACGACATCGAGGCGTCCGACGACGACGGCGCCCCGGCCGCCATCGACACCGACGGCGACGGGGACCCGGACGCCCTGGATCTCGACTCCGACGGCGACGGCATCCTCGACGCCGACGAGGGCGCGCCGGACGGCGGCCCCGACACCGACGGCGACGGCTCGCCCGACTGGCGAGACCTCGACAGCGACGACGACACCGTCTCCGACGCCGACGAGGGCACCGACGACCCGGACGGCGACGGCCGCGGCAACTGGCGCGATCTCGACAGCGACGGCGACGGCTACACCGACGAACTCGAGTCCTCCAGCGGCAGCCTCGCGGCCGACGCCGGCTCGATCCCGCCCGGCACCTACGCCGGCGGCTGCGCCGTCCCGGGCTCCGCCCCCGTCGGCGGCCTCGCCGGGCTGGTCCTCACGGTCGCCGCCCTGGGCCGCCGCCGCCGCGCCTGAGTCCCCGGGCCCGCTCCCGGGCGGGCCCCGCTCCCCTTCGCTTCTGACAGGTCTCCCATGTCCCTGCTCTCCCTGCTGCTCCTCGGCAGCACCGCCTCCGCCGCCGATGGCGTGGCGGCCGGCGCCGCCGCCCCCGCGATCAACGCCCAGTCCTTCCGCCCCTCCGTCGACTCCACCGTCTACTTCCGCCTCACCGACAGCCGCCTCCCCGCGGCGGGCCTCGGCTGGCGGGCGACGACGAGCTGGTCCCGAGACCCGCTCACCTGGACCGACATCCTCGGCGAAGAGACTGCCCTTCTCCGCAACGTCGTCCAGACGGACCTCGCGGTCTCCACCACGGTCGGGCGCGCCCGCCTCGCCGTGGACGTCCCCGTCCTCTGGCGCTCGGCCGGCGGCTCGGTGGCAGACGCGACCGGCCTCGGCGACATCGTGCTGGACGCCAAGGTCGCGCTGGCGACGGGCACCCAGGGCCTCGCCGTGTCGGGCCGCGCCCTGCTGCCCACCTCCACGGTCGGCGCGCCGCTCGCCGGCCCGCTCGGCGCCGAGCTGGAGCTCAACGCGGACCGCCCGCTGTCCGACCGCACGCAGGCGGCGCTGGTCGCTGGCGTGACGCTTCGGGGCGGCCAGGACATGGAGAACGTCGACTGGGGGCCGCAGCTGCGCCTGGGCGCCGGCGTCGGCCACCAGCTCCGGCCGGACCTCGGCCTCGTGGCCGAGGTGGACCTCCAGCCCGCGCTCGCGAGCATCGACGTCCCCGAGGGGCGCCCGGCCGAGGCCCTCGTCGGCGCCAACGTCGCGACCTCCCGCCTGCTCGTGCGGCCGGCCTTCGCGATCGGCCTGACGGACGCCGTGAGCACCCCTGCCTGGCGCGCCATCCTCGCCATCGCCGGCCGCCCCGCCGCAGACACCGACGGCGACGGCATCACGGACGGCGCCGACGCCTGCCCGGCCGCCCCCGAAGACGCCGACGCCTGGGAGGACACCGACGGCTGCCCCGAGCCCACGCGCGTCGCCTTCACCATCGTCGACAGCGACGGCCAGCCCGTGCCCGACGCGCAGTGGTCGGCCGCCGAGCAGTCCGGCCCCAGCGGCGGCGACGGCCTGTTCCCCGCCGGCCCGCTCACGGTCGCCGTCGGCGCGGCGCCGGTCGCGGCCACCGTCCCGGCCGGCCCGCCCACGACCCTGGTCCTCACCGTCCCGGCCCCGCGCGGCACCCTCGCCGTCACGGTGGTCGACCCGACCGGCGCGCCCATCCCCGGCGCGACATGGTCCGCCACCGGCGCCACCGCGGTCGACGCCCGCGCCGCCGGCGCCGCCCCGCTGCGCCCCGGCGCCTACGTCGTCGCGGCCGCCGCCACCGGCTTCACGGCCGCCAACGCCCCGGTCACCCTCGCCGCCGGCGCCGACCAAGCCCTCGTCGTCACGCTCACGCCGGTCCGCGCCGCCCTCAGCGCCACGCGCATCGACCTGCGCGACTCGGTCTACTTCGAGACCGCCAAGGCCATCATCAAGCCCGAGAGCTACGCCCTGCTCGACGAAGTGGCCGCCATCCTGCGCGCCCACCCGGAGCTCACGCGCGTCCGCATCGAGGGCCACACCGACAGCCGCGGCGACGCCGGCGCCAACCGCCGCCTCTCCGACGCCCGCGCCGCCGCCGTTCGCGCGCACCTCATCGACAAGGGCATCGCCGCCGAGCGCCTCGAGTCCATCGGCCACGGCGAGGACAAGCCGCTCGTCGCCGAGAAAACCCCGGCAGACCAAGCCCGCAACCGCCGCGTGGACTTCACCATCGTCGCCCGCAGCGACGCCGGCGCGGCCACCCCGGTCCAGACCGTCCCCACCGGCGGCGACACGCCCAAGGGTCCCTGAGCGTCCTCGCCCAGACGGGCGCCCCGCCGGGGGCCTCCGGCCCCCGGCGGCGGGCGTCCTCCGCGGTCGCGGCGGAGCCGCTCCGTGCGGCCGCGGGC
>JBEIVK010000846.1:0-1887 GCA_040373935.1 Alphaproteobacteria bacterium | reverse complement strand
GGCCTGCGCGCGGCGGGGCTGCCCGAGGCCGTGTTCTTGCGGCCGCGGCCGGGGCAGCGCCCCACGGTGGATCTCGCGGCGGCGGTCGCGCACCAGCTCCGCGCCGCCGGCGTGGGGGCCGTGGAGGTGCTGCCGGACTGCACCCTCCGCGACATCCGGCTGCACAGCCACCGGCGGGACGGCGACGCGGCCGGGCGCAACGCGGGTCTGGTGGGTCTGCGGTGAGGGCCGGGGCCGCCGCGCTGCTCGCGGGCCTCGCGCTGTGCTGCGCAGACCCGGCCTATGCGCCTCGGCGGCGGGCCCTGGAGGCCTACGACGAGGGGCGGGCCGCCTTGGAGGCGGGGGACGCGGCGGCGGCGCGGCTGGCCTTCTCGCGGGCCCGCGGGCATGACCCGGGCAGCCCGGCGCTGCTGCTCTGGGAGGCCCGCGCGGCGGACGCGGCGGGAGATGTCCGGGCGGCGGAGGCCTTGGTGACCGAGGGCCTCCACCGGTGGCCGGACCACACCGAGCTGCGCTGGACGCACGCGGCCCTGCTCGCCCGGGGGGGGCGCGCGGCCGAGGCCGCGGCGGTGCTGCGGGCCCTGCTCGCGCAGGGGCTCGTGGACCCGCTGGACCTCTCGGCGGACGCCGACTTCGCGGCGCTGCGCGTGGATCCGGCGACGGCCGGCCTGTTCGCCGCCGCCGCGCCACAGGTGGACTTGGTGGCCGAAGAGGGCGCCGTGCTGGTGGGCGACCCCTGGGAGCTCGAGCTGCGCGTGGTGGGGCCCGCGGGGCCGGTCGCGCTGCGCGGCACGCCGCCGCCGCCCGGTTTGGAGCTGGAGCGGGTCGTGGAGGAGCTGCTCGTGGACGGGCGGCGGGTGCGGCGCGTGCTGCGCTTCGCGTGGCGGGCCGTCTCGCCCATGGACGCGCCCTGGGGCCCCGTCGCGGTGCACGTGGGCGACGCCGCGCCGGTGCCGCTGCCCGTTTTGCCGGTGCTCGTGCGCGCCGTCGGCGGCCGTGTCGCCGCGGGAGCGCCCGTCGCCGCGCCGGATCTCCCGCCGGTGCCGTCGTCGCTCGCCGGCCCGGAGGGGGTCGTGGCCGGGGCGCGGCGCATCGGCGCGTTCGCCCTGGTCATCGCCCCGCCCGGCGCGCGCATCGAGCTGGACGGCGCGCCGCCCGGCGCAGAGCTGGAGCTGCGCGTCGCCGGGCAGACGGCCTGGGTGGGCCGCTGGTGGAGCGGGCGGCCCGGCGGGCGGTTCCGGGTGCTCCAAGGCGAGGCGGTGCTGGCAGAGGGGCCGCTGCCCTGACCGGCGGGGCGCGCGCTCAGCCAGGGATGCCCTGCAGGTCGATGTGGAGGACCATGCGGTCTTGGTTGCGGACGGCGCCCAGCAAGGCCGAGTAGGGCTGGAAGCCGTGGTCCGTCGCCTTCACGGGGAGGCTGCCCTTCAGCCGGAAGCCGGCCTCATCCGCAGAGAACTGCCCGGTGAAGACCACCTTGCGGGCCTGGCCGCGGATGGTGAGGTTGCCGGTGACCTCGAGGGCGGAGCCGGTCGGCCGGCAGGCGGTCGCCTGGAAGGTGATCGACGGGAAGCGTGCGGCCCAGAGCTGGCTTTCGGCCAGGAGATGGGCCTTGATCTCGCCGCGCTGGTTGTCGGGCAGCGCCCCGGGCAGGCCGACCGCCGCGCGGAGGGCCGGAGGGTCTGGGTCCAGGCTTGCGACGGGAACGGTGATCGTGAGCTGGCACGCGGCGGGCTGGGCGGGGTCCCAGGTGAAGCGACCCGTCCAGCCGGTGGCGAGCACCGCGTGGTCGTGGGCGATTCCGGCGGCCATCGTCGCCGGGTCCTTGAACACGCGAACGTGAAGCTCGCCGCGGCTGCCATCGAGCGTGTAGCTCCGCGGGGCGGCCGG
>JBEIVK010000793.1:0-2048 GCA_040373935.1 Alphaproteobacteria bacterium | reverse complement strand
CAGGGCCGGTGCAAGCGGCCCCCGGCCGCGCCGCACGGAGCGGCGCAGCCGCGACCCGCCGGAGAGACCGGGTGCCGGCCGGAGGCCGGCAGGCGCCCGAACGCCCGCGAGAACCGTGCGGGAGGCTCAGTCGCCGACGGCCCAGACGCCGACGGGGGCGCCGCCGAGGGTGATGCGGGTGAGGCGGCGGACGCTGGGGTGGACGCGGCGCGCGAGGTCTTGGTCTGGACAGAGAAACAGAGCCCGCCAAGCGGCGAAGGGGCCGGCGAGGAGGCGACCGAACGCGGTGTAGACGCCGCGCACGTCTTGGCCGAGGCGCTGCCCCCAGGGCGGGTTGGTGACGAGGAGGCCGGTGGGCGCGGGGGGCACGAGGGCGGCGACGTCGAGCACCCGAAAATCGACCCGGACGCCAGCCTTGTCGGCGTTGGAGGCGGCGATACCGACCGATGGGCCGTGGTGGTCCGAGCCGACGATGGGGACCTCGACGCGGCGGGCGGCGGGCGGGCGGGCGGCGGGCGCACGGGCGACGATGGGCCATTCGTCGGCGGCGAACCACCGCTTGCCGAAGGGCGAGCGCCCGGCGGCAAGGAGGGCGGCTTCGATGGGGAGGGTGCCGGAGCCGCAGAAGGGGTCCACCAAGGCCTCGTCCCCGGACCACCCGGCGAGGAGGAGGAGGCTGGCGGCGATGTTCTCGCGCAGGGGGGCCTTGGCGGCTTCGGCCCTCCAGCCGCGGTTGTGGAGCAGCTCGCCGCCGGCGTCGACGCTGACGGTGACCTCGTCCTGGTCGACGCGCACCTGGACGCGCTGGGCGAGGTGCGGCCAGGCGGTGGTGCCGGCGTGGCGAGGCGCCGCGCGGAGGGCGTCGCGGATGGCGAAGCCGGCCTTTTTCTCGATGTTCTCGCGGATCATCATGCGAGAGCGGCGGGCGGTGGCCGAGACGTCGACGGTGGCCTTGGGGTGGATGTGGGCGGGCCAGGGCGCCGCGCGCACGAGGGCGGCGAGGGCGTCCGGTGTTTCGGCGGGGCCGCGCGCCACTTCGAGCAGGAGGCGATCGGGCGTGCGGAGCTGGCGGACGAGGCGGGGGCCGTGCTCGGCGGGCGCCTCGAAGCAGACGCCGCCGGGGGTGGCCGTGGGCTTGAGCCCAGCGGAGCGGAGCTCTCGAGCGACGACGGGCTCGAGGCCAGGGTGGGCGATGGCGGTCCAGGCGGGCATCCGGGCCGCGTATCCCGGCGGCCCGGTTAGGCGGGCTTCGCGGAGGCGCACGATGACACCGTTCGGTCTGCGAAAGAAGCTGCGGGGCCTGCTGGGCGGGTTGCGGGGAGGGGCGGCAGCGGCGCCCGCGGCGGCGGCGCCCGCACCGCGCAAGTACACGGTGCGCTTCGAGGTGCCGGACGGCAGCAGCTACGCGACGTCCGCGCGCCACGACGACAGCCTCGTGATGGCGAGCGGGCGCGGCCCGCAGCCCATCGCGACGGGGTGCTCGGACAGCACCTGCGGCACCTGCCAGGTCGAGGTGCTGGAGGGCGCGGGCGCGCTGTCGCCGCGCACGGAGCACGAGGCCGGCACGGCGGCGCGCAACAAGGTGCCCGATGGCCTGCGCCTCGGCTGCCAGACGCACGTCATTGGGGACGGCGTGCGGGTGCGCATCGTGAACGTGCTGGGCGCCGAGGGCTGAGGCGCCTCCCCGCGGGCGCCCCACCGCGGAGGCCCGCAGTGGCTCGCCCGCAGTGGCCCGCCCGCAGTGGCACGCCCGCTGGGGCTCAGCCGGCCGCGACGGCCTCTTGCCGTGCGCGCAGGTGGGCGAGCAGGTCCTCCACGAGATCGCGCTCGCCAACGGCATCGCGGACGATCTCCGGGGCATCGGCCGTGCAGCCGCGCGCGTGGACCCGCGGGCGCAGCCACGCCAAGATGGGCCCGAGCTCGCCGCGCGCGACCTCGGCCCCGACCCCCGGGCTCTCGGCCACCCCCGCCGCCCCCATGCCTGCTGCGTAGAGATTGCCGAGGGTGTAGCTGTTAAATGACCCAAAGGCCGCGCCAGCCCAATGGAT
>JBEIVK010000294.1:0-5235 GCA_040373935.1 Alphaproteobacteria bacterium | reverse complement strand
GCCCCGCGACCCGCGCCGCCCGCCCCACTTCGGCGGCCACCCGCCGGGCCAGCTCCCAGCCGGCTGCCGGCACCCCGGGCGGCGCCTCGACGCACAGGGCACCGCCCGGGAAGGGCAGGGTCGCCGCAGACTCCGTGAACACGGGGCCCACAGCGTCGGGCGCGGCGCCCTCGCCCCCGATCCGCCGCGGCGGCTCTCCGGGCGGACAGAGCCAAGCGCCCACCCTGCGCCCGAGCCGCACGCTGAGCTGCGCCACGAGGGCGGAGGCGACGTCTGACAGCCCATCGGCGCCTTCGACCGCGGCGAGAGGCCATGGCGCCTCGCCGGCCGCAGCGGGGCCCGCCTCCACCCCGGCCTCGCCGGCGCGCAACGCGACCACCGCCGCCTCGACCCGCACCTGACGCCAGTCCGCGCGGCCGAGCCCGCGCCACTCGGCGTCCACGGCGGCGATCGCGTTTTCCCACCCGGGGCCCGGGAACGCAGACCCGGGAGGCGGCGCGGCGGGGCCGCCGGGCGCGCGGGGGGCGATCAGCGAGATCGTGGGGGGAGCCGGTTCCATTGGTCGGGGGATCCTTGGCCTCTGCTGCCCGCTTCAGCCGGGCGCCGCTATCCGTGCAACGAAACGCGGGCCACCCCTCAAGTTTGCCTGCGCCCGATCCGTCCAGGGGGCATGCTCTCCCTCTTCGCCTCCCTTGTCCTGTCGGTCTCGGCGGCCTTCGCGGCTGACGAATCCTCGTCCACCCCGGCCCCCGCCGTCGTCGAGATGGATCCGGCGACGATCGCCGCGCCGCCGCAGGGCGCGGTGGACCTCCCCGCGACCGGCGTCGACCCGCGGGACGAGGCGGCCCAGTGGGAGAGCGCGCGCAACCAACTCAAGCTCTGGAGCCGCGACACGGATCGCGCGGTGGTCGGGCGCGTGGTCGCGCTGCGCAGTGGCGATCCGCAGAACAAGAGCCACGACATCGTCGTCGTCCAGGTCGAAAAAGTGCTGCGCGGCCGGAACATCCCGGTCTTCTTCGAGGTGCGCCTGCGGTCCCAGGCCTTCTCCAGCCAGCCCGACGTTCCGCCCCCGACCGTCGTCAGCGGGTACCGCGTGCTCGTCCTCGTGGACAACGCCGGCTACGTCGTGGCGGATCAGGCGATCCTCGTCGTCGAGGGCGGTTACGCGTGGCAGGCCCGGCGAGACGGCGTCTTCGAGCGGCCGGCAGCCGATCGCGTGTGGTCCGACCAAATGAACCCCTCGGCCGATTACGCGGTGTTCAGCCTCGAGGAGATCCGCAGCACCCTCAACGCTCCCGCCGAGCGCCGGCGCCGCAAGTCCTGATGCACGGACGCACGCGGTCTGCACACGGTCTGCACACTGTTTTTCATGTGGTGGGATCAGCCTCGGACGCTGGCAATTCCCAGATGTGCAGGCGCTCGCCGCTCCGCCGCCCTTCCCGGGGCAAGATACCGGGCTAGGGTCTCTCGTCACCGCGCGGCACGCGCGGCATCTGAGAGGGGATCCCATGGGCGGAAACATGAAGCTGGTCGAAGACATCCACGCCGCGCGCGCCGCTGCCGACGCTCGCCGGCCCTCCCGCGATGAGGCCGAAGAGGCCGTCCGCACCCTCATCCGTTGGGCCGGAGACGACCCTGAGCGCGAGGGCCTCGTCGGCACTCCGGACCGCGTGGTCCGCTCCTACGAGGAGTTCTTCGCCGGCTACCAAGAAGACCCCGTCGAGCTCCTCGCCCGCACCTTCGAGGAGACGGACGGCTACGACGAGATGGTGCTGCTCAAGGACATCCGCTTCGAGTCCCACTGCGAGCACCACATGGTGCCCATCATCGGCGTGTGCCACGTCGCGTACCTCCCGCGCAACCGCGTCGTCGGCATCAGCAAGCTCGCCCGCGTCCTCGAGGTCTACGCCAAGCGCCTCCAGATTCAGGAAAAGATGACGGCGCAGATCGCCAACACCATCCAGGAGGTGCTCGATCCGCTCGGCGTCGCCGTCGTCGTCGAGGCCCAGCACCAGTGCATGACCACCCGCGGCGTCCACAAGCCCGGCGTCAGCATGGTCACCTCCCGGATGCTCGGCGTCTTCCGGGACGACCCGTCCACCCGCCGCGAGTTCATGTCGCTCATCGCGGGCCGCGGCGTCTCGGGCAACTGAAGGCGCGCCCCGCGCCGGCCCGGCGTCGCCGGGTTTTGGGTCTGGGGGCAGGGGAAACCAAGGTTTCCCCCGCTACGCCCCCTTCCTCTCCGCTCCGGCCGCCCGGCACCCGAGCGCACGGTCGCGGGCGCGGGCAGCGCCGCAGAGGGGCCCACCGTCCACGCTCGGTCCTGCGTATCGCTCGTCCTCCCTTCGGTCCGCCGGGCGCGGCTCCGCCGGGGTCGACGGCGGCCGGCGGTGCGGTGGGTCCGGCGCCGAGGGCGCGACCCCGGGCCTCCGCCTCGGAGGTGCGCCTCGCGGTGCGCGGCCCGCGCTCAGGCCCCGAGCGCGACGCCGCCCGCGAGCGGGAAGCACTCGGCGCGCAGCGCGTCCAGCGCGGGCATCCGGGCATGGAGGCGAAGGCGGTCTTCGGTGGGGAGGCGCGCCAGGACCTCCGCCTCCCCGTCGAGGCGGAGGATGGGCTCGAACCCGGCGCCGGCGCAGGGCGGCGGGTAGACGATCACGCCGGTTCGCACCCCCTCCCGCACCAGCACCAGGCCGTCCGGCCACGCCAGCGCGAGCGCGCAGCGCCATGTGGCGCGGTGGTCTGGGCCGGCCGCCTCGACCGCGCGCCCGATGACATGCACCAGGCGCGCCCATCCGCCCGCCCGCGCGGCCTCGCGGGCGGTCTCCAGGCCGGGAAACCCGCCGAGCGCGAGGACCTCCAACCCCGAGTCGTCCCCGAGGGCGGGCAAGCCAGTCGCGCGCGCGGCGGCCAGGGCCTTGAGCGCCGCGTTGTCGGCATAGGTGCTGCCCGTCTCGGCCGGCTCGGGCAGCCCGCGCGCCGCTGCGGTGTGCAGCCGCAGCCCGCTGCCGGCGAGGACCCGCTGCAGCTCATCGAGCTTGCCTGCGTTGAACGTCGCGAGGACGAGATCCGGGGCGGTGAGGCGTCGGGTCATGGGCGGCTCCGGCAGGTCAGGCCCGCCGCCTCCCTGATACCCTGTGCGTACCCATGCGCACCCGCTCCGAGCCCGCGCTCCCCGTCGCCCGGCCCTTGTGGGCTCGGCTGCGCGCGTGGCTGGGTTGGGAGGCCTCCCCTCACGGGGTTCGGGGCGGCCCGCCTCCGGCCTCCGCCTCCCGCCCCCCGTCGGCGCCCTTTGCGCCGCTCGACGCGCCCTGGGCCGGCCTCGTGCCCGCCCCCGGGGTGGACGCCGGGGCTGCCCGCGCGCATGTGGTGCGGACGCTGCTCGCGCTTCAGCCCGCCGAGCCCGCCCTCGCCGCCGCGGTCCTGGCCGTCGCCGGCGACGAGAGCCTGGACCTGCCCGTGTTCCCCGATGTGGCCCGCGCGCTCGACCGTCTGCTGCGGGCGGGTGATCCGCCGGTCACCGAGGTGGCCCGCCTCATCCAGCAAGATCCGGATCTCGTGCGGCGGGTCTGGCAGGCCGCCAACGGCGCCGCCTGGGCCCGCGCCGCCGCCAGCCTGGACCACGCGCTCGCGCGCATCGGCATGGACGAGACCTGGCGCATCGCGATGGGGGCCTGCGTGCATGCGCCGGTGTTCCGGCTGCGTGCCTTTCAGGCCCAAGCCGATCGCGCGCGGGCCCGAGGCCTCGTCGCGGCCGAGGTGGCGGCGCACCTCGCGGCCGAGGGCCGGGGGGATGCGTGGGTCGCCGGGCTCGTGCACGAGGCGGGCCCGCTCGTGGTGTGGCGGGCTGCGGCGCGGGCCCGGCCCGCGCCCCCCGCGGGGGTGGTGGAGGCGCTGCTCCGCGAGATTGGTCCTTCGATGAGCGTGCTCGTCGCGCATGCCTGGGGCCTGGGGCGGGCCGTCGCGTGGGGCGCCGGCTTGCATCCCGACCCATCGGCGGCCAGCCCGGAGGGCCGGCGCATGGCCCGCACCGTGCAGGTCGCGCGCATCTGCGCGGTGGCGGTGCTGGAGGCCGAGGAGGGGCGGGACTGGGGTGCGCTGGGCGCCTTGTCCGAGGACGCGGATCCGGGCGTGGACCCAGCCTCCGCGCTGCGCGTGGCCCGCGAGACGCTCGGGCGCCTGCGGGCCGGGGCGGCGCGCGTGGGATAGGCGCCCCCAGCCCCGGAGCCCCGATGCCGTCCCTCGCCGAAGCCCGCCTTGCCGACGCCGGTTTCACTCTTCCCACGCCGCCCGTGCCGGCGGCGGCCTACGTGCCCTTCGTGCGCTCGGGGGCGTTGCTGCACGTCGCCGGCCAGGTGCCCGTGCGGGATGGGCAGTTCCGCTGGGTGGGAAAGGTCGGGGCCGACTTCACGCTGGAGCAAGCCCAGGAGGCGGCCCGGGAGGTCGCGCTCAACGTGCTGGCCCAGGTGCGCGCCGCCCTCGACGGCGACTTGGACCGCGTGGTGCGGGTGGTCAAGCTCAACGGCTTCGTCAACGGCCTGCCCACCTTCACAGACCAGCCAGCCGTCATGAACGCGGCCTCCAACCTCATGGTGACGGCCTTCGGCGAGGCCGGGCGGCACGCCCGGTCGGCGGTCGGGGTGGCGTCCTTGCCGTTCGGGGTGGCGGTGGAGATCGACGGCGTCTTTGAGGTCCGCTGAGGGCCGGGGCGGGAGGGAGCGCCGAGGCCGCGGCGGCGGGGCCACCCCGCGGCCGGCCACGTCCCTGCCCGCGCCGACGCGGCCGCCGGCTGCCCCAAACCCGCGTGGGGCGCCGTCCTCGCCCTCCGGTCGGCTTTCCGATCGGTTGCAGGCCGTCGGGAACGGGGCGGCGCCCGGCGCGCAATCCGCTACGCTTTGCCGACGACCCCTCGGAGCCTGTCCTGCCCACGCACAGCCCCGCCCGCACGCCCAGCCCGGCCGCCCCCGGCACGGATCGCGCGTCCAGCCCGGCCGCTCCGGCGCGGGCCGCCGCCCAGCCCCGTGGAAACGCCGCGGTCGCCGCCGCGATGTGGTCGCCCGCCCCCGCGCTCGACACCGTGGCCGGCGGCCAAGCGGAGGTCCACGAGGGCCACCAAGGGGACGCCGTCACGGCGATCCAGGGCCTCCTCGGCGTGGAGGTGGACGGTCGCTTCGGCCCGCTCACCGCGGGGGCGGTGCGGCGGTTCCAGGCGGCGCGCGGGCTCACTCCCGTCTCCGG
>JBEIVK010000817.1:0-1974 GCA_040373935.1 Alphaproteobacteria bacterium | reverse complement strand
GACCGAGCGGCTGCCGGGCCCGGGGGCGCCCGCCGGACGGTGCACCGGCAGGCCAAGCTCCGCGGCCAACGCATCGACCCCATCGGTCGCGCCATGAAGGACGAAGCGGCCCCGCACCGCCGGCGCAGAGGCGCCAAGCGCCGCGCGCACCGCGCACGCGGACAGCCCGCGCAGCACCACGGCGTCCACCCCCGCGTCCAGCACCGCCGCGAGCACCTCCGGGCCGGGCGGGAAGCCCCCTGGGGGCAGCAGCGCGAGCAGCCGCGGGGCTACCACTCGGCGAGGCCGCCTTCGGGCGAACTGGCCGTGGCATAGAGCCGCTTGGGGATGCGCCCCGCCTCGAAGCCGAGGCGCCCGGCCTCGACCGCGAGGGCGAAGGCACGGGCCATCTTCACCGGGTCCCCGGCCGCGGCGATGGCCGTGTTGAGCAGCACCGCGTCGGCCCCCAGCTCCATCGCCAACGCGGCGTCCGCCGGGGAGCCCAAGCCGGCGTCCACGATGACCGGGATGTCCACCAGCTCGCGGATGATGCGCAGGTTGGTGGGGTTCCGGAGGCCCAGGCCGCTGCCGATCGGGGCCGCCAGCGGCATCACCGCGGCGCAGCCGATGTCGGCCAGCTTCTGGCAGGCCACCGGGTCGTCCGTGATGTAGGGCAGCACGACGAAGCCGTCGGCGACGAGCTGCCGTGCGGCCTCCAAGGTCCCCTCCACGTCCGGGAACAGCGTGCGCGGGCAGCCGATGACCTCGAGCTTGAGCAGCGGCGTGTCGAGGAGCTCTCGGGCGAGATGGGCGGTCTGCACCGCGTCCTCGGGGGGTGTAGCAGCCCGCCGTGTTTGGCAGCAGGTGGATGGACGCGCGGTCGATCGCGTCGAGCACCGAGGGCGCGCCGCGGGCGGCGAGATCCACCCGGCGCATGGCGACGGTGACCAGCTCGGTGCCGCTGGCGGTGTGGCAGGCCGCCATGGTCGCGAAGTCCGCGTAGCGCCCGGTGCCGACGATCAGACGGGAGCGCAGGGAGAGGGGTCCGAGGGTGAGCATGCGGGCGCCCTATCCCGGGGGCGCGCCGCGGATCGCCGCGATCGGGGGGGCGCGCCGCGGCGACTGCGGGATGATCGGGGGGGCGGATCCATGACCGGGATCACGGATGGGCGGGCCGCCGCAATTCCCTAATCATCGACGTTTGACCACCACTTTGAGATGCTCCACAGATGAGCGACGGCGCCACGGACGGCCGGAAGACGGATGGCCGACGAGGCAAGGCGAGTTTCTTGCCTTGCCGGGCCACGGGCGGTGCTATACAAGCGTGGCCGACCATCCGTCGAGATGGACAACCTGGGAGGAGACCCACCATGATGAAGTACACCCTGGCCATCGCGGCCACCCTGTTCGCGTTCGCCTGCAAGGACAAGGGCGACACCGGCGACTCCGCTGGCGGCGACGCCGATGCCGACACCGACGCCGACACCGACGCCGACACCGACGCCGATCCCACCATCTCGGTGACCTGGGGCGCGTCCTCCATCGACGTCTCCGTGGCTGGTGTCACCCCCGCGTTCTTCGGCATGGCCGAGACCAACAACTGCACCGACTGCTGGACCGGCGAAGACTGCCTCAACGGCTACGACGCCGGCGGCACGCTCCTGGCCTACTGCCACCCGATGACCGGCGCCAGCCTCTCCCTCGCCTACGGCGGCGACCCGACGGCCCTCGCCGAAGGCTCCGAGACGGTCATCCCGGACAACTCCTTCGAGCCGAACGCGACCTACTACGTCGAGACGACCGACGGCGCTTGCTACGTCTTCGGCGCCGACCCGTCCTACTACTCCGGCGTCGGCTGCACCGAGCTCTGATCGCTCGGCGCACATCGCGCTGACACCCGGCGGGGGCGACCCCGTCGGGTGTTCTCCTTTTTGCCCCGCGGGCCGATCGGCGACGGCCGCCAGCGGCGGGCGGCGGGGCGAGAGGAAGGGGGCG
>JBEIVK010000221.1:0-6193 GCA_040373935.1 Alphaproteobacteria bacterium | reverse complement strand
GGCCGCACCCCGGGTCCGTCGCGTGGGCGACGCCGGCCGGCGGCGCGGGCCCGACGACCACCACCCGGGCGGGCAGGGCGGCGGCGAGGGCGCAGCCCCGCTCCAGCAGCGAGCGCCCGTCCGGGTGGCGCAGCGCCGCCTTGTCCTGTCCGAAGCGCCGAGACTGCCCGCCGCTCAGCAAGAAGCAGGGCAGCGGCGCGCTCAGCGGTTCTCCGACACCCAGTCATCCATGCGCTGCTGCTGGTCCCGCATGGAGTCGATGACGAGCTGCAGCGCCATGTCCTCGGGCACGCTCTTGTCGCCCATGCTGGCGGAGATCCAGGTGGCCTGGAGGCGCCGCGCCCCGCCCTTGACGGGCAGCACGATGGACAAGAAGAACTGGGCGTCCACCGCCAGCCAGTCGAGGCTCACCTCGGCCGGCCCCTTGAGGTACGTGCGGTGCATGAGCGCCGGCCCGGCCTCCAGCTCCAGCCAGCGGTATTCGGCGGTGTAGGACGAATCCACCACGAGGCCGAGCGGGTAGTTGGCGACGGCGGCGATCTCCGCCCGCAGGTAGTCGCAGTCTGGGAAGCAGCGCCGCCCCTCCCCGAACTGCTTGTCGAAGCTCTCGTACGCGCCCGGCTCTTGCTCCATCGGGTCCCCCCACACCAGGGGGTCGATGAAGGCGCGCACGCCGTGGCGGGAGTCGCTCGCCACCGCGGCGCCCACGAGGCCATCCAGGCTGCGCTCCCGCTCGTCCAGGCCGGCGATGTCCGACTTGGCGAGGTTGTCGATGGTGTAGCCCTCGAGCGTCTCTTCGAGGTGGCCGTCGAGCCAGGCCGAGAGGTTCTCGGCGCCGGCCACCAGGGCGTCCGGGTCCTCGTCGCGCCCGTGGGCGAACAGATAGGCGGCCAACGCCTCGAGCTGGCCGGGGGCCTCGGCGGGGGCCCGGCAGGCGGTGGCCAGCGCGGCGATGGCCACCAGGACGGCCTTGCGGGACATTTTGCACCTCTGGGCAGGGAGCGTAGCATGGGCGCGGGGGGCGCGTCAGGGCAACCCCGGGGCATCGGCCTCGCTTCCGTAGAGATTCAACCCCCCATTCCGCAAAAACCCGACGAGGTGCTGCCCCGCCCGCGCGGCCAGCGCCGCCGCGAGGCTGGACGGCGCGCCCACCGCGGCGACGAGCCCGATGCCGGCCATCAGTGCCTTCTGCACGATCTCGAAGCCCGCCCGCCCGCTCACCCACAGGCCCAGGGGCGGCCCGTCCAGGGCGTCGGCGAGCAGCGCGGCGCCGATCACCTTGTCCACCGCGTTGTGGCGGCCGATGTCCTCGGCTTGGAAGGCGGGCGCGCCGGTCTCGAGCGAAAACAGCGCGGCGGCGTGCAGGCCGCCGGTGCGGGCGAAGGTGGCCTGCTGCGGCCGCACCCGGGCGTCGAGCCCGAGCAGCACCGCCGGGTCCGGGAAGGGCGGGGCCCGCAGCGGCGGGATGGCCTGGAAGATGCGGTCGATCGTCTCCTTGCCGCAGACGCCGCAGGACGATGAGGCGTAGAGCGCGCGGTCTGCCGCGTGGCGGCGGGCGGCCGGCACCCCGCTGGCGAGCACGCAGTCCACGGTGTTGCCGCGGGGCCGCGCCGGGTCGTCCACCGCGGCGAGGGCGTGCAGGTCGTCCCGGCCCAAGATGACGCCCTCCGTCAGCAGGAAACCGGCCGCCAGCGCCCGGTCGTCGCCGGGGGTGCGCATGACGACGGCGACGGAGCGGCCTTCGACGCGGATCTCCAGCGGCTCCTCGGCCGCGAGGTCGTCCCCCGTGGCGGCGGCCCACCCGGTGGGGCCGAAGCGGCGAACCGTGACCGGGCGGCTGCCCGGCGGCGCGGCGCGGCTCACGCCGGCCGGATGCGCACGACGGCGTTGTAGTCCGGCTCTTCGGAGCGCGGGTCGAAGCGGCGCGAGATGAGGGGGTTGCACTCCGGCCAGTACGCCTGCACGACCCCCGGCTGGATGCCGGTGGCCCGCGCGACAGCCTGCCAACGGCCGTTCTCGGACTCGACGACCACCTCCTGGCCGTCTCGCACCCCTGCCCGCGCGAGGTCTGCCGGGTTCATGTAGAGGTCTCGCCGGCCCGCGCCGCCCATCAGGTGGTCGATGTCCTTGATGATGATGCTGTTGAACTGCTTGCCGCGGCGCGTCGTCAGGTAGAAGGCGCCTTCGGGCACGCCGACATCGGGCAGGGCGAGCGGGGTGAAGCGCGCGCGGCCCTCCGGCATGCCGGCGAAGTGGCCGCCGGCGCAGAGCAGCGGGCCGCCCCACTGCACGCTGTCTCCTGCCTTCCGCAACCCGCCGATGCCGCGGTACACCGGCATCGTGCGGTCCATCTCGTCGCGGATGTCCTGGGCGTCGCGGTAGGTGAGCGCCGGCGCGAGGTGGGGCCGCAAGGCCGTGACGAACTGGCAGGGGATCTCGTACTCCGGGCGGCACTCGCCCACCTGCGGGTGGCCGGAAATCTCGGGCGAGAAGCGGATGCGCCGCTCGGTGCTGGTGGAGGTGCCGCCCCCGCGCTGCTCGTAGCGGGTCTGCGCGGGCAGCAGGAGCAGCAGCTCCCCCGGGTCCAGCAAGGCCGAGGTGTTCACCACGATGTCCTGGTGGACGCGCACCTTGACCTTGCGGAAGGCCTCGACGACGTGCGCCGGGTCGGGCATCGTCGCCAGCAGGTTGCCGCCCATGTTGTAGAGCAGGTCGAAGCGGCCCTCCATCGCCGCCTCCAGCATCGGCCCCGTGGTGAGCCCCTTCCAGGTGGGCACGGGGAAGCCGCCCCACAAGGCGGACATCTCCGCCGCCGTCTCGTCCGTGAGCGCGCGGTTCCCGGGCAGGGTGCTCGGCGAGACGCCGCACTCGCCGCCCCCCTGCACGCCGGAGTGGCCGCGGATGGGCATGATCCCGCATTTCTCGCGGCCGATGAAGCCGCGCAGCAGGTGCAGGTTCACGACGGCCTCGACGTTGTGCACGCCAAAGCGATGCTGCGTCAGGCCCATCGAGTAGACCGTGACGGCGCTGCGGGCCCGCGCGAGCAGCTCGCCCACCCACTCCATGTCGCGGCGGGGCGCGCCGCACGCGGCCTCGAGGGCCGGCCAGTCCACGGCGTCCACGCTGCGCACGAAGTCGTCGAAGCCGGTGGTGTGGGCGTCGATGAAGCCGCGGTCCGCCGCGCCGCGGGCGAGGGCGGCCTTGAACACGCCGAGCAGGAAGGCGATGTCTCCGCCGGCGTTGATGCGGATGAAGTCGTCCTGGAGGCGCGTGCCGAACAGCGCCGAGCGCGGGTCCGAGGGGACCCAGTAGCGCTCCAGGCCCTTCTCGGGCGTGGTGTTGACCACGACGACGCGGGTGCCGCGGCGCTTGGCCTCCATGAGGTACTTCATGGAGACGGGCTGGTTGTTGGACAGGTTGGTGCCCAGGAGCAGCACGAGGTCGGTGCCGATGAGGTCCGACAAGGAGCAGGTGGGCGCGCCGATGCCGATGGTGGACTTGAGCCCGGCGACGGTGGCCGCGTGGCAGAGGCGGGCGCAGAGGTCGACGTGGTTCGTGCCGAGCAGGCGCGCGGCCTTGTTGAACGTGTAGTAGGCCTCGTTGGTGATGCCGCGGCTGGAGCCGAAGAAGGCCATGCGCTCGGGCGGGGCGTCGCGCAGGGCCTCGGCGGCGAGCCCGTAGGCCTCGTCCCAGGAGATGCGCGAGAAGCCGCGGTGGCCCGGCCGGTACACGAAGGGGAAGGGGAGGCGGCCGAGGCGCTGCAGCTGCCCGTTGGACAGGCCGCGCAGGCGGTCGATGTCCAGCAGATCGGCCGGGTGCAGGGCCGGCATCGTGTTGAGGCGCAGCAGCTTGAGGCGCGTGGTGCAGAGGTGCGTGCCCGCGATCACGTCGTCCCGCAGGCCGCGCGGCCCGAGGCTGCACCCGTCGCAGACGCCCTGCGACAGGATGCGCCAGGCGTAGGGCAGGGCGTCGCGGTTCTCCCACATCACCTCGCCCATCTCGATGATGTGATGCGGCTTTTCGTGGCCGAGGCCGAAGGGGGCCCAGCCGGCCATGCGGTGCTCGCCGCGGACGGGGCCGAGGCCGAGCGTCGGAGAAGGGACCAGGGGCGCGCCGGACATCCACACCTCGCGGGGCTGCTAACCGCGCCGGGCCGGCGCCGGCGGCGCGGCGTGGCTATGGGGGACCGATGCGCCTCCGCCCCTTCGAGACCCGGTGGCTCGTGGCCCTCTGGGCGGCCATGTTCCCGCCGCACCCTGCCTTCCCGGCCGGGCTGTCCGGCGCCGCCCTCGCGCCCTTCGTGCCCGCGCTCTGGGCCGTCGCCCCCGCCGAGACCCGCCTCGGCCTGCGCCTCGCCGTCTGGGCGCTGTGGTGGGGCGCCGTCCTGCACGGCGGCCGGCCCTTCGGCGCGCTCTCCCCGTCGGCCCAGCTCGCCTTCCTCGACGCCCTGGACCGCAGCCCCCTCTACGTCCTGCGCGAGCTGCCCCAGCTCCTCAAGCTCACCGGCGCGCTCGGCTGGGCCGGCCTGCCGGGGGCCCAGGCCGCGCTCGGCGTGCCCGCGCCCGACCCTGCGCCGCCCGCCTGGGTGCGCGGGTGACGGGCCGCCTCCTCCGCCCGGAGAGCCACGGGGGCCCGGTGGACGCCGCCGTGGACTTCGCCATCGTCGGCTCGGGCCCCGGGGGCGCCGCCGCCGCCCGGGTGCTCGCCGCGGCCGGCTTCTCGGTGCTCGTGCTCGAGCAGGGCCTGCCCTACCCCCCGGAGGCCCGCCGGGCCGACGCCTTCACCGCCTTCGGCGCCGCCTGGAAGGACGCCGGCTTTCAGGTCGCCCGGGGCCGCGCCGTCACGCCCCTGCTGCAAGGCGTCGCCCTCGGCGGCAGCACGCCCATCAACGGCGCCATCCTGCACCGCCTCCCGGCCCCGGTGGCCGACGACTGGCGCACCACCCACGGCCTCGGCGCCCTCCTCGCCCCCGCCGAGCTGGACCGCGTGTTCGCCCGCCTGGACGCCGAGGTCGGCGCCACCCCCACGCCTCCGGCCATCGCCGGGCAGAACAACCTGCGCCTCGCCGCCGCCGCCGCCGCGCTCGGCGTCGAGGCCCGCCCCACCGTGCGCGCCGCCGCTGCGTGCGTCGGCAGCGCCCGCTGCAACCAAGGCTGCCCCACCGGCGCCAAGTCCACGATGGACCAGACCCTTCTACCCCGCGCGATGGCCGACGGGGCGACCATCTTCGTCGGGTGTCGCGTCACCGGGCTGCGGCGCGCCGGCGGCCGCGTGACCGGCGTGGACGCGCGCCTGTTGGTGGACGGCCGGCCCGGCCCGCCGGTTCGGGTCGAGGCGCGACGCGGCGTCCTGCTCGCGCTGGGGGCCATTCACACGCCGCTGCTCCTCGCCGCCGCCGGCCTCGGCGGGCCGCGGGTCGGCCGCAACCTCCGCGCGCACCCCGGCGCCAGCCTCCTCGCCCGCTTCGACGACGAGGTGCGGCTCTTCGAGGGCGCCACCCAGGGCCAGGAGGTCACCGGCTGGTGGGCCCAGGGCTACAAGTGCGAGACCGTGGGCCTGCCGCCCGCCGTCCTCCTCGCGCGCATCCCCGGCTTCGGCCCCGACTTGATGGCCCGCGCCGCCG
Source organism: Alphaproteobacteria bacterium (assembly GCA_040373935.1). Taxonomy (GTDB): domain Bacteria; phylum Myxococcota_A; class UBA796; order UBA796; family UBA2385; genus JBEIVK01. The sequence continues at coordinate 570 of JBEIVK010000221.1, read as the reverse complement.
CCGCCCGCCACCTCGCGAGCTGGGGCGTCCAGATCCGCGCCCGCACCGAGGGCCGCGTGCGCCGCCTGCCCGGCGGCCTCCCGTGGGTCACCTGGGATCTCCAACCCGAGGACGTCCGCCTGTTCTGGGTCGCGCTCCAGAGCTTGGGCCGCCTCGCCTTCGCGGCCGGGGCCCGCGGCGTCTCCTTCGGCGTCCCGGGCCTGCCCGTCGAGATCACCTCCCCCGACGGCCTCGCCGCCTTCGACGCCCTGCCCGCCGACCCGCGCCTCCTCCACACCATCTGCGCCCACCTTTTCGGCACCGCCGCCCTCGGCGCCGACCCGTCGCGCGCCGTCCTCACGCCCACCGGCGCCGTGCGCGGGGTTTCGGGCCTCTCCGTCGTGGACGCCAGCGCGCTCCCCACGAACATGGGCGTCAACCCGCAGCACACCATCTGCGCCGTGTCCTGGCGCATCGCCGAGGGCCTCGCGGGGTCCTGACCCGCGGCTGCGTCGGGGCGCCTGCCCCGGCGGCGCCGGGGCACCGGGTCTCGCCGCCGGGTCGCTGCGCTCCGTGCGGCCCGGCGCGGGC
>JBEIVK010000026.1:0-15002 GCA_040373935.1 Alphaproteobacteria bacterium | reverse complement strand
TCCCGGGCGCCGATGCCGATCTCTTCGAGGGTTTCGAGGCAGTCGGCGACGAAGGACGGGCAGAGCACGGCGACGCGGCGGCGGCCCTGGGCGGCGAGGCTCGGCAGCACCTCGTCGGTGTAAGGGCGGATCCAGGGGATGCGGCCGAGGCGGCTTTGGAAGCTCATGGACCAGGTGCCGTCGGCGAGGCCAAGCGCCGCGGCGAGGGCGCGGGCGCTGGCGGCGCAGTGGGCGCGGTAGCAGGCGCGGTTGGCGGGGCCGAGGGTGTCGCAGCAGCCGGGGCTGGCGAGGCAGTGGGCGCCGGGGCCGCTGGGGCTGAGGTCGGTGAAGCGGACCTGGCGCTCGGGCACGCCGTGGAAGCTGAAGAGGACGTGGTCGGGGGCGAAGTCGGCGAGGTGGGGCGCGGCGATGGCGGCGGTGGCGGCGACCCACGCGGGGTGCTGGAAAAAGGGCGGAAGGACGCGGAGCGCGGGCACGACGGGGAGCGCGCCCGCGAGGCGGTAGACCTCGGCCAGCGTGGAGCCGGTGGTGGACGAGGCCGACTGCGGGTAGAGCGGGGCGACGAGGATCTCGTCGGCGCCGGCCGCCTGGAGCGCGGCGAGGGCGGCCGCGAGGCCCGGCTGGCCGTAGCGCATGGCGAGGGCGACCGTCCAGCCTTGGCCGAGGCGCGTGGCGACGGCCTCGCGGAGGGCGCGGCCGTGGGCGAGCAGGGGCGAGCCGAGCGTGGGATGCCAGATCTTCTGGTAGGCGTGCGCGCTGCGGAACGGGCGAAAGGGAAGGATGGCGCCGTAGAGCAGGGCGTAGCGGCCGGGCGCCGGGAGGTCCAGCACGCGGCCGTCGGCCAGGAACTGGGCGAGGTAGCGGCGGACGGCCGACGGGGTGGGCGCTTCGGGGGTGCCGAGATTGACGAGGAGGAGGCCGCGCATCCCGGCGGGGTAACCCAACCGCGCGGGCGGGCCGCCCCTCACGGGCCGAGGAGCAGGCGGCAGGCGACGATGGCCCCGATGAAACCCGCGATGTCGGCCGCGAGGCCGGCGGGAACGGCGTGGCGGCTGCGCGTGATGCCGATGCTGCCGAAGTAGACCGCGAGCACGTAGAAGGTGGTCTCGGTGCTGCCGTTGATCGTCGCGGCGAGGGTGCCGATCGGGGAGTCGGGGCCGTGCGTCTCCATCAGCTCGGTGGTGAGGCCCATCGCCCCGGAGCCCGAGAGCGGGCGGAGCAGGCCGAGCGGGATGACCTCGGCCGGGACGCCGACGGCGGCGCTGAGCGGGCCGACGAGCGAGACGAAGGCGTCAAGCGCGCCGCTGGCGCGGAGCATGCCGACGGCGACGAGGATGGCGACGAGGTACGGGATGATGCCGATGGACATCTGGAAGCCCTCGCGGGCGCCGGCCACGAAGACTTCGTAGACCTTCACCTTTCGCACGACGCCGACGGTGAGCATGCCGACGATGAGCACGGGGAGGATCCACGCGCGGACCGCGGGCCCGCCGAGGTAGACGGCCGTGACGAGGCCGATGAGCGCGGCGCCGAAGGCGAGCGGGGGCAGCAGCTCGGTGAGGGGGCGCGGCGGTGCGGGCGGCGGCGGCGGGCCGTCGAGGCGGAACGCGGGCAGCCGGCGCAGCATCAGGGCGGCGAGGATGGCGACGCTGGTGCTGCAGGTGGTGGCGAAGAGGGTGGTGGGGAAGATGGCGGCCGGGTCCACGGAGCCCAGCTTGGCGCGCAGGCCGATCATGCCGGTGGGGAGGAGGGCGACGCCGGAGGTGTTGATGGCGAGGAACAGGGCCATCGCGTCGGTGGCGACGCCGGGGCGGCGGTTGAGGGTCTCCAGCTCTTTCATGGCCTTGAGGCCGAAGGGCGTGGCGGCGTTGCCGAGGCCGAGCGCGTTGGCCGCGAGGTTCATCACCATCGCGCCCATCGCCGGGTGGTCGCGCGGGACGTCGGGGAAGAGGCGGGCGAGCAGCGGCTCGATGAGGCGCGCCATGAAGCGCAGGCCGCCGGCCTCTTCGACGACCTTCATCAGGCCGAGGAACAGCGAGACGTACCCCACAAGGCCGATGGCAAGCTCGGCGGCGGTTTTTGCGCTGTCCAGCGCGGCCTTGCCCGTGGCTTCGGCCGAGCCGGTGAAGGCTGCGCCGACGAAGGCGATGAGCACGAGCGCATAGAAGATGACGTTCATCGGCGAGACACCCGGGGTCGTCCGGGGCACTTGGCCCGGCGCACTTGCGGCGTCAAGGGCAGAGCACGAAGCTGCCTCAGCGGCGGCGGCGGCGGGCGCCCAGCGCGGCCAGGAGGGCGAGGGCCGCCGCGACACCGGCGCCGTTTGCGGGCGTGGCGTTGCTGGGCGTCCCGCAGATGCAGCCGCTGGGCGTGGGCGTGGCGCGGCGTCCGGCGCGCGGCAGCGGTGCGGCGCTGTCGGCGGCGGGACCGCTGGTGTCCGCGCCTGGGGGGGAGGTGTCGGGGGCCGGCCCGGAGTCGGGCGCCGCGGTGTCGCGGCCGGTGTCGCCGCCCGGCGGCGGGCAGTCGTTCAGGCCGTCCATGCGCCACGCGAGCGCGACCATGCGCGCGGCCTCGCCGCGGGTGAGCGGGGCGTCGGGGCAGAAGGCGCCGGGGCTGCATTCTGGCGCGGCGCACGCGGCGGTGAGCGCCTCCAGCGCGGCGGCGGGGCCCGTCCCGCCCGCGACGTCCGACCAGGACGACGGGCCGGGCGCGCCGAGGGGAAGCCCGCGCACCCGGGCCATGAGGTCCGCGCCTTCGAGGCGGGTCATCGCGCCATCGGGGCAGAACTGGCCGCTGCCGCAGGGGCGGGCCTGGCCGGCGGCGACCGCGGCCACGATGGCGTTGTAGTGCGGGTGGGTGGGCGCGACGTCGGAGAAGGGCGAGACCGCGGGGCCGGCTGGCGCGGGGCCGTTGGCGCCGACCGCGAGGCCCACGGCATCGGCCCGGGTGATGCCGCAGTCCGGGCAGAGAAAAGGCGCGGGGTCGTCTGCGCAGGTGCTGAGCAGCCCGCGCCCGACCACGGCGTTCGCGGCGGGCGCGGCGAGGTGGGTGGGCGGGAGGTCTCGGAAGGGAGCGGTCTCCGCGCCGACCACCGAGAGCGGGACGCATCCGCCGGGCTGCCAGCAGGAGCGCGGCGGGTCCGACCCGCCCGCGTGCACGCCCCAGTGGTTGGCGACGGAGCGGGAGCTGCCGTCGGAGGGCTCGTTCAGCACGCCCTCGCCGCGCAGCCAGAACGTGGACGAGCCGCCGCCGTCGAGGTTCACGGCGTTCCATGCGCCCGCCGTCTCCATGACCTTGGCCAGCTCGGTGCCGTACATGCCGTCGCTGCGGGTGCTCCGGCCGTCCACGACCACCAGGTAGAAGGTGCGGCGGTCGGCCGAGAGGCCCATCGCGGTCCGCGGGTGGCGCTCGCGCATGTCCCGGCGATCCGGGAAGCAGGTGGAGGCGGTCGCGCTGCTGCAGGTGTACCGCACGCCCTCGACGATGAGCTCGGGGAGGCCGCTCACGAGCGCCCGGGTGCCCTCGGGGATCTCGCTCGTGTAGGCGGTGGGAGACAGGCCGTGGTAGAGCGGGGTTGGATGGTTGCTTTTCGTGGACTTTGTGTGCGTGAAGTCCACCCAGCCGGCGCCAAAGGCCACCCAGCCGTAGTCTCGGTAGTACCACTCGCCGCTGTCGTTGACGCCCGTCTGGGCCGCCGGCCACTGGCCGCTGGGGCCGACCGCCTCGCCGTACACCGCCGGGCGGCCATCGACCGTGTGGAAGAAGTCCCCGTTGACCGCCAGCTCCACCTGCGCGGCGTTCGCCCAGGACCCCGTGGTCTGGTAGCTCGACGGGGCGGAGGTGGCGACGACGTCGATGCCGGTGGCGCACAGGTCTACTTCGGCGACCCACACGTCGTTTTGCGGGGATGCCCACCGCTGCTGGCGCACGGTGATGCCCGGATAGGGCGTGGAGACCTCCTCCGAGGAGAGGCTGAGCGCCTGGGCCAGCGGCACCAGCGCGAGGAGCAGCGTGGCCATGGCGCTCAGGCCCAGCGGGCGGCTGCGGCCGCGCGGCGGTCCTGGAGGTCGAAGATGGTGTCTTCGAGGGTGCGCGTCGGGTCTCGCGGGGACCAGCCGAGCGCCCCGCGGGCGCGCGTGTCGTCCACGTCCCAGTGATGGGAGGCGAGGATGAGCTCGTCGCGGGAGAGCTTGGCGCCGCCGATGCCGATCTCGCTGTCCTTGCCGAGCCCGGGCAGCCAGCGCAGGACCCGCCGCGCGGTGTCCGGCACCGCCGCGATGGGGCCGCGCTTGCCGCTGATGCGCGCGAGCCGCTCATAGAAGGCGGCGAAGCGTAGGTTGGCGCCGTTGAGGAGGATGCGCTGGCCGCCGGGGCCGTGGTGCAGCGCGCGCACGCAGGCCGCGGCGACGTCGCGCACGTCGACGAAGGCGATGGTGCCGCCGGGCGGGAAGGGGACGCCGTCGTCCAGGAAGACGCGCACGGGCCGGGTGGAGGCGCCGAGCGGCTCGTCGCCGGGCCCGAGCAGCAGGGACGGGTTGAGGCAGATGACCTCGAAGCCCGGGGCGTGGGCGGCGAGGGCGAGCTCCTCGGCGAAGCGCTTGCTGCGGTAGTACGGCCACTCCTGGATGAGCGGCAGGACGTCCACGGCGTCTTCGGACTTGGGCACCCCGGCGTCGCGACCGACGGCGCAGGTGCCCGAGGTGCTGAGGTACACGACGCGGCGCACGCCGGCCTCTCGGGCCGCGGCGAGCGTCTCCCGGGTGGCGACGACGTGGGCGTCCCACAGGGCTGCGGCGTCGTCCGGGTGGTGGCTGACCTTGCCGGCTGCGTGGATGAGGAGGTCGGCCCCGGCGAGGGCGCGGCTGATGGAGGCGCGGTCCGTGCAGTCCGCGGCGACCCCAGCGGCCCCGCCGACGGCGTGCCCGCGGCGGGAGATGGCGCGCACGGTGTGACCCGGGCCGAGCGCGGCGACGATGTGGGCGCCCAGGAAGCCCGTGGCGCCGGTGAGGGCGACGACGCTCATGCCGACACCTCGGAGAGGGCGAAGACCCGGCTGAACTCGATGAGCAGCGGGATGTCGTTGGTCTTGATCGCCCCCGAGAAGAACTCGGTGGGCTCCGGCACCCAGGCGTCGAGCACGAGGCGGGCGAACTGCTCTTCGCCGGTCTTGACGACGCAGTCGGCGGCGCCCTCCGGCTTGCCCGGCCGCACGGCGCAGCCCTCCGGACCCACGCTCACGGTGAAGCGGGAGCCTTGCTCGCCGCCGAGCGAGAAGTACCAGGAGATCGCCTTTTCGAGGCGCGCGGCGTCGAAGCGGGCGGGCAGGCTGTGGGCCGCGCGGGCGGCGCGCTCCTTGGCCGACTCGACCTTGGCGGCGGCCTTGGCGGCGGCCTCGGCGGCGGCCATGGCCTTGAGGTCCAGCACGCTGCCGCGCGACAGCGCCTCCACCGCGGAGCGGGCGAGGTTGGCGGCTTGGCGGGCGGCGTCGGCCGGTTTGAGGCCTTCGGTGACCCGGCGCAGCTCGGCCACCTCGAGCGGCGGCCCGATGCGAATGGTGACGCCGCGCTTGCGGGGCAGCACGGCGCCCTTGGGCATCGCGTCGTAGGCGCCGTCGATGTAGAGCGGCAGGATGTCCACGTTGGCGTCCAGCGCGAGCTTGCCGATCAGCGGCTTAAACTCGGCGAGCTGGCCGCTGGTCTGGCGCGTGCCCTCGGGGAAGATGAGGACGACGCGGCCTTCATCGAGCACGTCCATCGCTTGCCGAATGCTGGTGCGGAGGCCGGCCTTGCGGTCCAGCGGCTGGACATGCGTGAAGTACCGGAACCACGCGACCTTGTACTTGTTGCCCTCGAAGAAGTAGTCCTTGGCGGCGAGGGTCGTCATCCGCTCGCCGTAGGGGCCGAGGGCCAGCTTGACCATGCCCATGTCGAGGTGCGAGGTGTGGTTGCACACGACGAGGGTGGGGCGGTTCGTCGGGATGAAGGCCCGCCCGTAGACCCGCGCCTTCATGATGTCCCCGTTGAACCAGCGCTGCACGTGGGCGAGCTGGTCTCGCAGCGGGGCGGTGAGCGACTCGGGCAGCGTGATGTCGTCTCCGCCGTCGTCGGCCGTGGCGTCGCCGGCGCCGGCAGCCGGCGCGGCCCCGACGAGCAGGATGACGTCCTGCACGGTGGCGCACTTGCCGAGCGCGTCGGCGTCCGGGCGGCCCGCGCCCGCGCCCTCGAGCGCGGCGGCCAGCTCGACGAACATCAGGCTGTCGAAGCCGAGGGCGGCGCGCAGATCCGTGCCCGGCTCGATGCCGTCGGCGCTGACGCCGGCCACGGCGGCGATGGCCCGCGACACGGGGCCGGCGAGGCCCTCGCCCTTGCGCCCGCGCCCGCCGGCCGCGCTCGCGGCGGCGATCTTCTCCAGCACGTCCTTGCAGGCCTTGCGCTGGACCTTGCGGGTGGCCGTGCGCGGGAGGTCTGCGTCCACGAGGTGTACGGCGGCCGGCCGTTGGAAGGCGGGCAGGCGCTCGATGGCGTCCGTGAGGGCGGCCTTGGCCTTGTCGTGCAGGGCGGCGCGCTCGGTGGCCGGGTGGCCCTCGGCGTCCGGCACGGCGAGCAGGCCCAGGCGCTCGCCGCCGCGCCCGTCGGAGATGCCGACCAGCGCGTACTCCTTGACGTAGGACACCGGGCCCAGCGCGGCCTCGACGTCGTCCAGGTAGATGTTCTCGCCGGACGCCGTGACGACGACCTCCTTGGCGCGGCCGACCAGCGTGAGGCGGCCCTGGCGGTCCAGCTTGCCCATGTCGCCCGTGTGCAGCCAGCCGTCGCGGTCCAGGACGGCGGCGGTGGCTTCGGCGTTGCCGAAGTAGCCTTTCATCACGTTGGGGCCGCGGGCCAGCACCTCGCCCACGCCGTTGTCGTCCGGGCTCAGGATGCGGAGCTGCACGCCGGGCACGGCCTTGCCGACGGTGCCGGCCTTGGCGCCCGGCCCCGGCAGGGCGACCGTGAGCACCGGGCTCGCCTCGGTGAGCCCATAGCCCTCGGAGAGCTGCAAGCCGAGGCCCTGGAAGAGCAGCATCGTCTCCTTGGGGAGCGCCGCGCCGCCGCTGATGAGGATGCGGATGTTCCCGCCGAAGCGGCTGTGCACCGACCCGAACAGGAGCCGACCGAGGTCCACCCCGGCCGCCTTGCCGACGTTGCGGTTGAGGTCCAGGCCGCCATCGAAGGCGAGCTGGAACACGCTGCCCCGCTCCTTCACCTGGGCGCGCACGCGCCGCTCCAGGAGCTGCCAGAGCGCCGGCACGCCGACCATGCAGGTGACGCGGCCTTCGCGCAGCCCGTGGGCCAGGCGGTCCCCGTTGATCTCGTCCAGGTAGATGATGCGCGCGCCCATCGAGAGCGGCAGGAGCAGGCCGCAGGTGAACTCGAAGGCGTGGTGCAGCGGCAGCACGGACAGCAGGCGGTCGCTGTCGCGCAGCGGGAAGAGCGCGCCGAGGCTCGCGACCATCGCGCAGAAGTTCTCGTGGCTCAGCATCACGCCCTTGGGCTCGCCGGTGGTGCCCGAGGTGTAGAGGATGGAGGCGAGGTCTGCGCCGGTGGGGCGGTGGGCGTGCAGGGTGCCGGTGGCGCCCGGGGCCGGGGCGGCGTGGAGGTCGATGACGGGCACGTCGAGGGCGCCGCCGAAGGTGCCGCGGGCCTTGGCGTCGAGCAGGGCCGCCACCGCGCGGGCCGAACCGACGATGACCTTCACCTTGTCGGCTTCGAGGGCGGGATCCAGAGGGACGGCCACGGCGCCCGCCCGCAGGATGCCGAAGTAGCAGATCGGCCAGTCCGGGTGGTTCTGCCCGGAGAGCAGGACGCGGTCTCCCGGGGCCACGCCGGCCGCTTGCAGGCGCAGCGCCACCGCCTCGGCCCGCGCGCGCAGCTCGCGGTAGGAGATGCGCGTGAAGCCGTCCTCGTGGGTGCGCAGGAGGGCGGGCGCGAGGGCGTGGCGCTCGGCCGCCTCGTCGAGCAGGGCGACCAAGTCATCGTGCTGCTTGAGGGGCTTCTTTTCTTTGGCGAGCTTCTTGTCGATCTCGGGGAAGACGTTCGCCTCGATGCCCGGGCTGTGGACGTCCAGGATGTAGTGGCGCCACTCGATGGTCTCGGGGCACCACGGCAACAGCGCGCGGTCCTCGCCGTCCAGGCGCGCGTGGGCGGCCCGCGTGTTCGCGCACGAGAACCGGTAGTTGTGCGTCGCCATGAACGGCACGAACTGGTCGGTGATGCGGGCGGTGACCGTCAGGTCCTTGGAGAGCTTCTCCAGGGTGGAGACCGCCGGGTCCACCACCGGCTTGAGCGCGCCCTCGGAGAGCTTCGACACCCACGAGGCCGCCGTCTTGACGCGCTGGGCCATCACCGTCGGGCCGGCGCTGCGGTACTCGTCGACCTCGACGCCGATGGGCTCCATGTGGGCCTTCGCCCAGTTGAGCAGCGGGTTGCCGCCAGCCGCCTTGTGGTGCTTCCGCTTGAAGAGCCCGACCAGCTCGATGAGCCGATTGATCGGCAGCGGCGCCGTGTCCGAGCTGCCGCACTGGTACACCGGCCGCTGCGTGCCTTCCAACAGCTCGCAGAGGGCCAGCACCATGCCCGCGGCGACCATGTCGACGGGGATGACGTCGAGCACGGTCGCGTCGGCCTTCGGAAACTTCACGAGCCCGCGCATCGCCAAGAAGATGAGCGGGGCCGACGTGTTGATGCCCTCGTTCCAGCCCGACTTCGGGAAGGCCACCGCCGACTCGATGACCGCCGGCCGGACGATGGTGAAGGGCACGCCCGAGCGGCAGAGGATCTGCTCGCCGATGGACTTCGTGTACGTGTAGATGTTGTGCCAGCCCCAGAACTGGGCGCGCTCGGTGCCCCAGTCCACGAGCTGCTTGTCGATGAAGTCCCGCTTCACCTTGTTGAACTCGTCGTCCAGCGCCCGGCCGCGGGCGGGCTCGCCCCGGGTGTCCAGGCGCCGCCGGGCCTCGTCGAGGAAGGCCGTCTGGCGGAAGGCGTCGTTCGCGCGGTGGCGCACCGACTCCACGGTGTCCACGCACTCCTCGATCTCGCGGTCGGCGTCCCAGTGGCGCGGGTCCAGCGAGGAGGCCTTGGGGAACGGGAAGGTGAGGGGATCCACCTCGTCCACTTGGCCCGTGCGGTCCCCCGCGACGTAGCAGGTGCTCGTGTGCAGCGTGCGCAGGCCGGGGCCGCCCGGCACGCCCAAGTCCTTGGCCAGGGCGACGAGGTTGCGCGTGCCGAAGGCGTTGACGTTGAGCGCGTAGTCGAGCGGCGGGTTGAAGTCCACCACGCCGGAGGCGTTGACGAAGGCCGTGAGCGTGCCGCGCAGGGCGTCGCGGACCTCCGCCGGCACGCCGCAGAGCGGGTCCGTCACGTCGCCGGGGATGGGCGTGATCTTGGCCTTGAGGAAGCTCTCGTAGGCCGCGCCCGGGTAGCGCTCCCGCAGGGGCTCGAAGACCGGCGATGTCGCCACTTCGGCCCAGAAGCGCGCCTCGCTCGACTGCTTCACCGACCCGTCGCTGCGCAGGCGCGGCCGCACGACCAGCCACACGTGCTCGACGTCGGGGAAGTGGTGCAGCAGCATCGAGAGCCACACCTTGCCGAGGAAGCCGGTGCCGCCCATCACGAGGAGGCGGGCGCCGGCCAGCAGGGCGTGCGGGTCGAGGGGGCGCGGGGCGTTCATCCGACGTCCTCCGTCAGGGCTTCGGCGGCGGCGGTGGGGGCGGCTGCGCCGTTGGCCAGCGCGTCGACCCCGATGCTGCGCGGGGCGGCGTCCGGCGTGACATCGGCCATGAGCACAGGGCAGATGCGGAACATCGTGATCGACGGATCTTCCGGGGCCGTCTCGCGGGCCATGCGCAGGGCCTCGGCCAGCGTGCGCGCGGTCTCGTAGCCGAGGATCTTCGGCACGTATTCGTTGTCGGCGCCGACCACGATGACGCGCCCGCGGTGCTGCCGGCCGTTCTCGCCCCAGTACCACATGTAGAACGGATGGGCGGGGTGGTAGGCCTTGCCCGTGCGGTACATCTGAATGTAGGACGGGTGCCGCGAGAACTCGCGTTCAAAGCGCTTGTGCAGCTCCATGGCGTCGCGGGTCTGCGGGAGCAGCTTGTGGAAGAACTCGACGTAGGCCGGGTGCTGCTCGCGGTCGAACTTGTCGCTGCACGGGTGGAAGATGATGTAGGTCCCGCCCTTTTTGAGCAGCGGCGCGCCGCGGTGCAGGTTGTGGAGGTAGCCCTCCGCCATCACGCTCACGAGCAGCGGGTTCAGGTATGCGCCCACGTTGTACGGGCTGATGTACGGGATCGGGAAGATGACGATGTCGCTCTGGCCCTCCACCGGCACGCAGAGCTGCTGGTGGCACTTCTCCATGATGGCTTCGTGCACCGGCTCGCAGGCGCCTGCGTAGACCGCGATCATCTCGTAGGGGGCGGGCACCTTCTCGAAGATGGCCTGCCGCGCGGGCTGCGGGACGATCTCGAGCGTGCGCACCAGCGCCTTGAGCGCCTTTTCTTCGGCGGGGGAGAGGTCGTCCTCGTTCTTGCCGAGGAAGGCCAGCGGCTTGTCGAACATCGCGTTGTTGACGGTGGTCTCGATGTGGAAGATGTCGAGCTTGGCCTCGATCAGCTTCCCCACGTTCACCATCTGCCGGTTGAGCTCGGAGCGACGCGGCTCCATGTAGGACTCGGACTTGCGGATGGAGCGCGGGTTGTGATGGCCGCGCAGCGTCCGGTAGCCGACGAGCCCCGTCCCGAGCGACTTGTGGCCGCCGTTCATCGGGACGAAGGTGAGGTTCACGTAGACGATGAGGTCCGAGGTGGCGGCCCGCGTGTTCAGCTCGACCTCGATGCCATCCTCGGTGGTGCCCAGGTAGGTGAGCCCGCCCGGCTTCTCGGCGTCGTGGTTGTAGAGGCGGTCCGGCCAGAAGCGGTCGAAGGTCTTCTTGCCGAGGATGTGCTTGATCTCGCCCGCCGTCATCGGCCGGTGGAAGGCCGTGGCGATGATGATCTCGACGTCCTGCACGCCGTAGGCATCGAGCATCTCGATGACGGGCTCGATGACGCGCTGGCGGTTGTCCGGGCCGCGCATCGGCGGCAGCGGCATCGAGAGGTCGTCCACCGCGATGGTGACGCGCATCCCGGGGCGCAGCTTGCTGAACAGCGGGGTGGTGCCGAGCGGGTGGTTGAGCGCGTAGCGGACCGCGGCGTCCGGGTCCGGCAGGCCGGCCATCGGCTTCTTCGGGTAGATGACGCGGGTGCCGACGGGCAGGTCCACCTCGACGAGCTGGTCGCCGGAGAAGATCACCCGCGGCTTGGAGCGGTGGTCGATGGTGACGACGCAGGGGTGGGTTTCGCTCATGCTGCACCAGACGGGCGGGTGTCGCGCCCGGGGGTCGGGCGGTCGATGTCGAGGATGGGCCAGGAATAGGCGAGGGCGAGGCGGCGCAGGCGGGCGTCCGGGTTGATGCAGGCCGGGTGGCCCACGACCGAGAGCATCGGCACGTCGCTGTAGCTGTCCGAGTAGGCGTGGCAGGCTGCGAGGTCGTGCCCGTGGGCGCGCGCGTCGGCCACGATGAGCCCGGACTTCTCCGGGCCGGCCACCACCGGGCGCAACAGCTTGCCGGTGGCCCTGCCGTCCTTGTATTCCAGGCGGTTCGTGATGATGGCGTCGGCGCCAAGCTCGCGGCCAAGCGGGCGGATCGTGCAGTCGAGCGAGCCCGTGACGAGCACGACGCGCATCCCGGCCGCCTTGACCTTGGCGACGAGGTCCCGCGTGCCGCGGAAGATGCGCGGCTTCAGCATGTCCTCGTAGATCTCCGCAGCGAGCACCTCCACGCGGTCTTCGGACATGCCGCGGAAGTGGCTGAAGAGGATCTCGTTGAACAGCCGGCGGTCCGACAGCTCGGCGAGGGCCATGCGCGGGCCGTCGAGCAGGGCGCGGCCGATGCGGGTGGCCGCCTGCCAGGGAGACGCCTGGTTGGCGAGGAAGGAGACGGTCGGATGGACGAGGTTGGTGCTCGCCAGGGTGCCGTCGACGTCGAAGTAGGCCGCTGCGCCGGGCACGGGGCCTCCAGGATTGTGGGCCGGTCGAGGTAACCGCGGGGCGCCCGGCTTTCCACATGCGCGGCGGTGTCGCGATGGGGATGGGCGTTCAGCCGGCATGATCGCCAAGTGGGAGGGCCGGCGCCGGTGCGTAACGGAGGTGGCGGCGCCGGCGGGCTCAGCCGCGGTTGCGAAGGACCATCCCCGCGTTCACCAGGAAGAGCCCGCCGCCGATGAGGTAGAACACGATGCTGAGCACCGGCACGCCCCAGGCCTGCACCACGGAGAAGGGCAGGGCCGCGGTGCCGCAGGCGAAGGCGGCGATGGTGTAGGCCGCCAGCACGGCGCGGTTTGTGCGGCGGTCTGCGGCGGCGGTGCGGGCCTCGGCGTCTGGGTCCCGCACGACGAGGGTGATCCGCTGGGCGTCGAGGTCGTCGAGGAGTTGGCCGACGCTGCCCGGCAGGTGGCGCACGAGGCTGACCAGGGCGCCGGCTTGGCGCAAGACCTCCCGCTGGAGGGCGTCCTCGGAGAGCTGCTCGGCCAGGAAGCGCCGGATGTACGGCTCAGCGGCGGCGATCGGGTCCACCTCGTCGATGAGCGCCTTGGCGAGCCCCTCACTCGTGAGCACGGCCTTGAAGAACATCGTGTAGCTGGCCGGGATGCGCGCGCCGTGGCGGGCGGCGGCGCGGGCGAGGTCCGTGAGAAAAGGTCCGAGCTGCATCTCGCGGATGGTCGAGCCGGACCAGTGCCGCTCGACGATCTCGGCCGTCACGCGCTCCACCGCGCGGAAGTCCACCCGCTCCTCCTTGATGGCGATCTCCCAGCACAAGCGCGCGATGGTGCGCTCATCGCCCTTTTGCAGGGCGAACAGGATGGCGATGATGTTGCCGCGCATCTCCTCGTTGAGCCGCCCGACCATCCCGAAGTCGAGCAACCCGATGCGCCCGCCCGGCAGGACCAGGACGTTGCCCGGGTGGAGATCCCCGTGGAAGAAGCCATGCACGAAGAGCATGTCGTAGGCGATTTCGAGGTACCGCGCGCCCACCAGCCCCATGTCGAAGCCCGCCGCCCGGGCGTCGCGGATCTTCACGCCGTCCAGGAACTCCATCGTCAGCACGGTGCGGCTGCTCAGCGCCGGAAAAACGCGGGGGACCTGGACGATCTCTGCCTTGTCGGCGAAGTTCGCGGCGACCTTCGCCATGTGGCGGGCTTCGCTCTGGAACTCCAGCTCGGCGGTGATGCTGCGCTCGAACTCGATGAGGATGCCCGTCGGGTCGAAGCTGCGCGCCTCCGGAAACTCGATGAGGAGGCGGCGGGCGAGCAGGTGCAGGATGGAGAGGTCGGCCTTGATCTTCGGGCCGATGCCCGGGCGCTGCACCTTGAGCACGACGGGGGTGCCGTCCGTCAGGGTGGCGCGGTGCACCTGCGCGATGCTGGCGGTGGCGAAGGGCGACGCGTCGACGGTGAGGAAGCGCTGCTGCCAGTCGGGGCCGATGGCCTCGCGCACCACGGCGTCGACGTCCGCGAAGGGGATGGCCGCGACGTCGTCTTGCAGGCGCTCCAGCGCGGCGATCCAGGGCTCCGGGAGGACGTCGGGCCGGGTGGACAGCACCTGGCCCAGCTTCACGAAGGTGGGGCCGAGCTCTTGGATCGCGGCGACCAGGCGCTCGGGGGTGGGCGTGGGCGCGCCGGCGGGCCGCGCGAGGCCGGGGATGTCGAGGCCGGCGACCAGCAGGCCAAAGCCATGGCGAGCGAGGACCCGGGCGACCTCCTGGAGGCGGTTGAGGTCGCGCACGCGGTGGCCGACGGCCCCTGCGGTGGCGACGACCGGACGGACGAGGCGGATGGCCACGGCTCAGGGCTCCAGGCCGACGGTGCGAACCATCGCGCCGGCGGGCGTGGCGTCGGGGGCCGCGCGCCAAGGGCGTGCGCAGCCGACCGGCCCCGCGCACCGCACGCCCTCAGACGCCGCCCCGGCGCAGGCTGCGTCGATGCGGGCGGGGAGGGCGAGGGCCGGAGGCATGCGGCGGGCCTAACGCATGGGCCGCTCTACCGCCGGGGCCGGCCCGGCGTAGAGGACCACGGGCGCGCCGCCCTCCCAAGGTGCCCACCAGATGCGGAGCATCGCGCCCTCCGGCGGCTCCTCGGCGGTCGGGATCCGGCTTTGCAGGCGCGTGGACGGCGGTGCGGCGGCCTCCAAGGTCGCGCCCGCCACCAGCGGGGCCTGCCAGGCGGCGCCCGCAGGCCCGACCCACTCCCACCAGGTCCAGCCCAGCGCCGGCGGCGCGACCGTCGCCACGGCGTCCAGGCCGTCGTCGACGCGGCGTACCCGCAGCGGCGGCGGCCCGGGTGGGGGTGTCGGGGCGGGCGCGTTGCGCAAGGCCGCGAGATCCGGCGGCAGCCGGGAGAGCGCCTCGGCGACGCGCTCCAGCCCGATGGCGGGCCCCCGCTCCTCGAGGACGAGCCGCAGCCCGGGCGCATCCACGACAAGCGCGGCCGCTTGCGGGCTCTGGGGATTCCCGATGTCCTCCGGCCAGGCCTCCACCCGAAAGGCGCCGGGGCCCGCCGGTTGCGGGGCCGCGGGGGGCGTGGGGGGCGTGGCGCCGAGGTGCAGGGACTCGCGCCAGCGACCGGTGGTGCCCGGGTTCCAGCCGCCGAAGCCAGCCGCTGCCCCGCCCGGCGCGTCCCCGCGGCGATGCGCCACCCAGGCGCCCGCTTCTGCGGTCAACCGCCAGCCGGGCGCGCGGGCGAGCGCCGCCGGGAGCAGCGCGAGATCCACCGCGCGCAGTGGGCTGGTGTCGGCCTGGACGGTGAAGCGCTGTCGCGCGCGGACCCAGTCACGGAGGTCCCCGCTCGCGGGTGGTGCCGGCGCGGGCGGCAGCGGCGGCGCGCCCGGAGGGGGCCACGCGGCGGTGCGAGGATCGGCGGCCGG
>JBEIVK010000593.1:0-2999 GCA_040373935.1 Alphaproteobacteria bacterium | reverse complement strand
GGCGGAACGGCCGGCGCACGGAGGGGCGAAGGCCCCGACCCCGGCGGACACGCGGCGACGGGCGAAGCCCGGCGGGCGCCCATCAATCGCAGGAGGCGGCGCCGCCGTAGGTGATGTCGACCGTGTCGCCCTCGGTGGGGACGTTGGTGACGATGGTGACGCTGTTGGCGCCCGCATCGTAGGTCCAATCCGAGGCGCTGCGGAGGGTGCCGTTGTGGTAGACCTCGATGGTGGACGGGACGGGCACGCGGGTGAGCGCGTAGGTGTCCTGGTTGATGGAGGCCTCGGCCAGCAGCGCGAGGTTGGACGGCGAAGCCCAGTTGCTGCAGATGCTGAGGAAGACGCCGCCGGTCGCGGCGACGGCCTCGGCGTAGCCCGTCCCCGGGTCGGCGCTGGAGCACCCGGACGGGACCGGGCCGGCGATGGCGGACACGCGGACCATGCTGGCGCTGCCCTTGGCCGCGATCATGCGGGAGACGAGCTGGTCCCAGGTCTGGCCCGAGGTGTACGCGCTCTGCTCCGGCTCGTCGGACACGAGGATGAGGTGGAGCATGGCTGCGGGGCGCATGAAGCCGTAGTTGCATTGGCCGGCGTTGGTGGCCTCCACCGCCGCGGCGCCGACGGTGAGCAAGGACTCGGTGTGGTTGCCGCCGCCGCCGCGCACCGCCGTGCTGAACGCCGACGTGTAGGCGCTGGCCCCCATGGACGGGCGCAGGATGCCGCTGCGGTTGCAGCCGTCGTCGTCGTTGGAGACGACGATCTGCCAGTCGTTGGAGTAGCCGCTGAGCTGGGTGATGAACTGCCCGAAGTTGGAGGCGAGGTTGGACTGGTCGTCGTCCATCGAGCAGGACTGGTCCACCGCGAAGAGGATGTCCGAGGGCGGGTCCACCGGGACTTCGAAGGAGTCCGTGAAGGAGCCGGCGTAGCGCCCCTGGCCCGTCTGGAGATGCTCGCGCACGCCGAGCGGCTCGTTGCTGGTGACCGCGAGCGTCCCCTCAAAGGTGGCGTCCGAGCTGGGACTAAACCCGAAGGTGACCAGCGTGCTCTCGCCGACGCCCAGGTAGTACGGCAGGGTGAGCCCGTGCGTGAAGCTGAGCTCGGCGGCGCCGCCCCAGTCCAGCGCATCGATGACGAGGGGCTCACCGCCGACGTTCGTGAGGGTGGCGTCCAGGGACTTGGGGCAGCCGACGTACGATGGCCCAAAGTCCAGGGGGTCCGGCGTGATCTGCAGCTCGGGCACGGCGCCGCGGCCGAGGAGATCGACCGGGGCGCGGGGGAGATCCTGGGCGTTGGAGGCGACGAAGGCGGTTGCGGAGAGCTCGTTGGCGCCGAGCGGGGCGAAGGCCACCTCGACCACCTGCGACTCGCCCGGCGCGAGAACGACGCCGCCAAAGCCGCTGACCACCGCAAAGGAGGACGCGGCCGCGCCCTCGATGGTGACGCCATCCACCTCGAGATCCGTCGCGCCGACCGACGTGACCGTGAACGACTGGATGACCGGGCCGTCGGACTGCCCGAGGGTGCCGTAGTCGAGGAAGTCAGGCGTGACCTCGATCATCGGGCCGTCGCCGTCGCCGCCGTCCTTGAGGGAGGAGAGATTGCTCTCGGAACACGCGAGGGCAAACGGCAGAACGAGCAGGTGACGCATGCGGGGTCCTTGGGCAGCGGGCTGCCTTACCATCTTCTCACAATCGAAGCCGGACAGCCAACCGACGCCGCGCGCTGCAATCGTGCTGCAACGTGCGGCGCCGGGAGATTGGGCCGCTCAGGCCAGAAGGTCGGCGACCGCGGCGCGCTCGGCGAGCAGCTCTTGGGTCGTCGCGTCGATCTTGCCCTGGGTCCACGCGTCGACCGAGAGGCCCTCGACGATGTGCGCGGCGCCGCCGGACACGGTGACCGGGTAGGAGAAGATCAAGCCCGCCGGCACGCCGTACTCACCGCTGCTCGGGATGGCCATGCTCGCCCACTCGCCCGGCTTGGTGCCAAAGTGCCAGGTGGCGACGTGGTCGATGGCGGCGGAGGCCGCCGAGGCCGCGCTCGACGCGCCGCGGGCGTTGATGATGGCCTTGCCGCGCGTGGCGACCGTCTGGACGAAGTCCCCGATGAGCCAGTCACGCCCCACCTTCTCGATGACCGACACGCCGCCGACGGTGGCGTTGCTGAAGTCAGGGACCATCGTGTCGCTGTGGTTGCCCCAGATGACCATGCGGGAGACGTCGCCCGCGCCCGCGCCCACCTTGGCGGCGAGCTGCGCCACGGCGCGGTTCTGGTCCAGGCGCGTCATCGCGCTGAAGGCGCTCCGGGGGAGGTCCTTCGCGGCGTGCATGGCGATGAGCGCGTTGGTGTTGCAGGGGTTGCCGACGACGCAGACCTTCACGCCGCGCGAGGCGTGGTCGTTCAGCGCCTTGCCCTGGGCAGTAAAGATGGGGCCGTTGACCTTGATGAGGTCTGCGCGGTCCATGTCCTTGGTGCGCGGGCGGCTGCCGATGAGGAACGCGTAGTCCACGCCGGCGAAGGCGCGGTTCGGGTCGTCCGTCGTCTCGACGCCCGCGAGCAGCGGGAAGGCGCTGTCGAAGAGCTCCATCACGACGCCCTCGAGGGCCTTCATGCCCGCCGGGATCTCGAGGAGCTGGAGAATGACCGGCTGGTCCTTGCCAAAGCAGTCGCCGGAGGCGAGGCGGAACAGAGTGGCGTAGCCGATGTTGCCGGCGGCGCCGGTGACGGCGACCTTGAGGGGGGTCTTCATGCGGGCTCCCTGGGGCCAAGCCCCGGTTTACAGGGTGGAACGGAGATCTTCCGGGTCCGTCGAGGTGTCGAACACCTGCTTGCAGACCCGACAGCGAAAGTCCACCTGGATGGGGGTCGCGCTCACGCCCATGAACATCACCCAGAACTTGTGCCAGGCGGTGTAGAGCGGCTCCTTCGACACCATCAGGTGAAAGCGGTCGTGGCCCCCCCCCCCCCCGGGGGGGGGCGGCGCCGGGCCCGGGGGGGGGGGG
>JBEIVK010000587.1:0-3021 GCA_040373935.1 Alphaproteobacteria bacterium | reverse complement strand
GCGGGCCGGGCGGGTCGCGGCGGCCGGCGCTACACTGCGGCCGGGGAGGTGGGGCGATGGCGGTGTGTGCACGGGGGTTGTGGGGGGCGGTGGGTCTCCTGGTCGCGCTGGGTTGCGGAGACAAGTCGGGGGACGACACGGCCGCCTCGGACGGGGACGCCGACACGGACGCGGACACGGACGCGGACACGGACGCGGACACGGACGCGGACACGGACGCGGACACGGACGCCGACACGGACGCGTACACGGACGCGGACACGGACGCCGACATCGTGGGCGACCCGGTCGCGGGCGGCGACGTCTACCGCGCCTCCTGCGGCTCGGACTACTGCCACGGGTCCGACGGTGTCTCGGGCATCGGTCCCGACCACCCCATCGTGGTGCCGCCGCTCAGCGACGAGGCCCTGGCCGCCGTCATCCGCGACGGCACAGGCTACATGGGCCCGGTCAACCTGGACGATCAGGCGCTCGCCGACGTGATCGCCTACCTGCGCCTCACCTTCCCCTGAGGCCCCCGCGCGGCCCGTCGGTGTGGGACACTCGGCCCATGCGCGCGCGCCTCGCTGCTCTCTGTGCCCACCCGCTCTTTCCGGTCGCGGTGGGCCTGCTCGCGGTGGCCTTGGCGGCGCCGGCGCTGGGCGGCGGCCTCCAGGGCGACGACTGGTTCCACCGCGGGGTGTTCCAAGGGGTCGGGCCGCTCTCGGGGGCCTCGCCGCTGCGGGACCTCTTCGTGTTTTTCGACGGGGGCGCCGGCAACGCGCGCCTCGACGCCGCCGGTGTGACCGGCTGGTGGGTGCCCGAAGGCCTTCAGGTCGCCTTCTTTCGCCCGCTGTCGGCGCTCACCCACGCGCTCGACGCGTCCCTCTGGCCGGATTCCCCCGCGCTCGCCCATGCGCACAGCCTGGCTTTTCTCGGCCTCTCGGTCGGCTTTGCGGCGGCGCTCTTCCGGCGCGTCCACGGTCCCGGCCTCGCGGCGGCCACGGCGGCGCTGCTGTTCGCCGTCGAGGACGCGCACGCCATCGGGGCCGCCTGGCTCGCCAACCGCAACGCGGCGGTCGCGGCGGCGGCGGGGATCTTCGCGCTGTGGGCGTCCGCCGGGCGCGGGCGCGGGTCGGCGTTGCTGGGCCTCGGCGGCTACGGGGCGGCGCTGCTCGCCGGGGAGTCTGGGGTCGCGGCGTTGGCCTTCCGTGCGGCTCTCGTCCTCGGACGGCCGGGCGCCCTCCGCGCGCTCGCCCCGTGGGTGCTCCTGACGGCCGCTTGGCGCCTCGGCTACAACGCCGCGGGGTTCGGCGCGGTCCACTCCGGCCTCTACGTGGATCCGGGCCGGGAGCCGCTGCGCTTCGCGGCCGCCGCCGCGGAGCGCCTGCCGCTGCTCTTGTTCGGCCAGGTGGCGCAGTTCCCGGTCGATGCCTGGGGCCTCGCCGGCCCGGGGGCGCGCGCGCTCCTCTTCGTGGGGGCGATGGGGGCCGTCGGCGCGGTCGCGGCCATCCTCCGCCCCGCGCTTCGGCGCGACGCCGCCGCCCGGCGGTGGGGCCTCGGGCTCGTGCTGGCCTGCGTGCCGTTCTGCGCGGCTTTTCCAATGGAGCGCCTCCTGTTCTTCCCGAGCCTCGGCTGGGCCGGGCTCCTCGGCCTCGCCCTCGCGGGGCCGGCCGCCGACGCCTCTCCGGCCGCCGTCGCCGCGCCGGCCGTCGCCTCCCCGTCCCCCGCGCTGCGCGCCCTCGGCTGGCTCCACGGCCCGGTCGCCGCCGCCCTGCTGCTCGCCAAGTCTGCGTCCTTGCCCCTCCAGGGCGCGGTCTTCTCGGAGGCTGCGTCCCTCGCGCCGCGCGACGGCGCGCTCGCCCGCCAACAGCTCGTCTTCCTGAACGGCACCGACTTCGCGCCCGTGTATCTGGCCTTGCTGCGCTGGCTCGACCCCTCGGGCCCGCCGGCCCCCGCCACGCAGGCGCTGCTCTGGCCGCAGACCACCGGCGTGACCGTCCACCGCACGGACGCCCACACCCTCCGCCTCGTCGGCGATGACGCCATGCTGAAGATCCCTGTCGAAACCTTGCTCCGCGATGGCGCGTTGCCCTTCGTGCCGGGAGCGGAGCACCGCGGCCCGGGCTTGGCGGTCACCGTCGAGGCGGTGGACGCCGCCGGCCGCGCCACCGTGGTCTCGGCCCGCTTCGACCGCCCGCTGGACGACCCGGGGCTCCGCTTCTTCGCCTTCACCCCGGCGGGCGGCGGCGTGGTCCGACCGCCGGCAGACGGCGCGCCCCTGCACCTCCCGGCCGTGTGGCCCCTCGAAGCCGCGGCCCGCGCCGCCCTCGGGTGGGCTGCGCCGGCGCCCTGAGCCCTCCGCGTCGGCTCAGGGCTGCGCCGCGCCCGGCTGCCCCGCCCAGCCCTCCTTGGGGGCCTCCACCGGGCGCGCCCGCGGGTCGCAGGCCCGCACCGCCTCCTGAACCTTCGGGTCTGCCGCGCCGCCCCGCTTGGCGACGTTGATGAGGTACGGCCACGCGTCCGGGCATCGCCCGGCCTTGTAGAGCATCCAGCCGGCCATCGCCCAGGGCCGCCCGTCCCCCGGCATGGACTTGACCGCTGCGTCGTAGTGGGCGCGCGCCGCGTCGATCTGACCAGCCCGCTGGGTGGCCGCCCCGAGCCAGAGGTCGATGTCGGTGGCGCGGGAGCCGTTCTTCCGCGCGGACTCGAGGTGCGAGACGGCCAGAAGCGGGTCACCCGCCTCGATCTCGGCCAGCGCGGCGAGGTAGTGCAGGTTGGGATCCCCCGGGGCGCGGGCGAGGCCGGCCTCGGCGGCGCGGCGCACCGCCCGCGGGTCCCCGGAGTCCACCGCGAGCCCGGCCTCGATGCGCCACCCCCGCGGGTCGTGCGGGTTCAGGGCTTGGCGCCGCCGGGCAACACCGAGTGCAGCCGTGGCGTCGTTGGCGGCGCGCGCGAGCGCCGCGGCGTTGGCGAGGGCCAGCGGATGCGCGGGGGCGCGGGCCAGCAGCGCGTCGAGGGTGGCGCGGGCGGCGGCGATGT
>JBEIVK010000640.1:0-2746 GCA_040373935.1 Alphaproteobacteria bacterium | reverse complement strand
GGCCCGGGCAGCGACACGGGGGGATCGTCCTGGCCCGGCACGACGAGGGTTGGGATGCCGCGGGCGTGCAGGGCCGCGGCGAGGGCCGCCCAGCCGCCCCAGCGCTTCTCGGCGGAGCCGGCGCCGGGTGCCAGCACGACATGGCCGGCCGCGAGCGGGTTGGCGCCGATGCGCGGCAGCCACGGGGCCCGGCCGGCGACGGGCGCGACCGAAGCCCCGCCGAGCAGGTGATCCACCGCGTGCACGCCTGCGGGCGGACGCGGCGCCACCGTGGCCACCGCGACGCCCCGCGCGCGCAGCGCGTCCTCTGCGCCGGGCAGCGCCACCACGGCGAGGGCCGGAAGTGGCAGGGGAGGCGGCCCGGCGCCGAAGAGCCAGAGCGCCCCGGCGCCGTCGATGTCCACGAAGGCATCGACGGGCACGGGAAGCAGCGCGCGGTACCGGCCGCGGGTGGCGACGGTGAGGTGAGCGGCCTGGGCCCGCAGCGCGCACAGCAGCGGCAAGGTCAGGATGAAGTCGCCGAGGGCGCCCGCCCGGACGAGCAGCGTGCGCTCACCGGGCCGCATCACCTTTTGGTGCGGATGACCGGCGTGGGCGCCGGCACTTCGATGTCGTAGCGGTCCAGCAGCTTGTAGAAGTTGGGCCGCTCGACCCCGGACCGCGCCGCGGCCTCGGACTTGTTGCCGTTCGATTGGATGAGCCGCTGGCGCAGGTAGACCTTGGAGAACGCGTCGTCGATCGCCTTTTTTGCCTCTTGGTAGCTCATGTCCATCCACGGGCCCCAAGGCCCGAGCTCATCGGCGGAGAGCCCGGCGCCGTCGGGCCCCGGCGCCGGCGCGGCGGGGGGTTGCGGTGACGCGGCGGGGGGCGCGGCGGATGCGCTGGGCCAGGCGACGAGCGGCTCGTAGCTCTCGATGTGGATGTGCTCGCGCTTGAGGACGCCGGCGTGGCGGGCGCGGGGGGCCGAGGTGCGGATGCAGGCCTGAAGCTCGCGCACGTTGCCGAAGCGCCAACTGTGCCCGAGGAGGTACTCCATCGCGTCGGGCGCGACGCGGCGGATGCTCATCTGGAAGTCGCGGTTGGCGGTCTGGACGAAGCTTGTCACGAGCTCTGGGATGTCCTCGATGCGCTCGCGCAAGGGCGGCACGACGATGCGGAACACGGCGATGCGGTTCAGCAAGTCTTGGCGGAAGCGCCCGGCGGCCACCTCGGCGTGGAGATCCTTGTTGGTGGCGAAGATGAGCCGGCCCTTGAAGGGAACCGCGTCGTCGGAGCCCACGGGGCGGAAGTTGCGGTCTTGGATGAGGCGCAGGAGCTTGGCTTGGTGGGACATCGCGAGGTCGCCCACTTCGTCCAGGAAGAGCGTGCCGTCCCCGACCTTCCGGCACAGCCCGGGCGTCTCCCGGACGGCGGTGTAGCGCCCCATCGCCGTACCGAAGAGCTCGGCCTCGAAGTTCTCCGTCGCGATGTTCGGCAGGATCTCGTGCATGAACGGCGCCGCCCGGCGCGCGCTCTCGTGGTGGAGGGCCTTGGCGATCTCCATCTTTCCGACGCCCGACTCGCCGAGGATGAGCACCGGATCCTGCGCCATCGGCGGGATCTCGCGGATGAGGCGCTTGACCTCGATCGTGCGTGGGCTTTTCCCGAGGATGGCCTCCACGCCGTTGCGGGGGCCGCCCGCGACCAGCATGCCGAGGGGCTCGATGTTTGGGGTGCCGCGCTCTTTTTCGGCGAGGTCGTGGTTGCGCCGGATGGTCGCGAAGAAGCGGGCCTGGTCGTCGATCGGCTTGTCGAAGAACTCGACGGCGCCAGCGCTGTACATGCGCTCGGCCAGCGCGACGTCCCCCTTGCCTGTGAGCGCGATCACCCGGGCGTTGCGGTGCTCGGCCGAGATGCGCCGCGTGAGCGCCACGCCGTCGGTGTCTGGCAGCCCGTAGTCGACGAGCACCAGGCTGATCGGGGTTTCCCCGAGGATCCGCAACGCGTCCTGCCCCGTCTCTGCACCCACGACCCGGAACCCGTGCTGCGCCAACAGCCGCTCCATGGAGCGGCGGATGAGCGGCTCGTCTTCGACGACGAGGATGGACGGGATGGACGACGGATCCATGGGGAGGGGGCCCGCGCGGGGCCCGTTGGGGGCCGCTGCGCGCTACGATATGCGCATGGATGACGCGCTCGTGCAAGCTTGGCGCGGCGGAGACCCCCGCGCCACCACCGCTGTCCGCAACGGGATCCGCAGCATCGCGGAGCGGGTGCTTGCGCACCCCCATCTGCTGGCGCACGTGGGGCCCCAGGCCTCCGCCCGCTTGGAAAACGACGAAAAGCGGCGGGAGATCACCGCGGCGATCGCTGTCGAGGTGATGCGCCGCCGCATCGACGACGGCGCGTCCGTGCTCGCCCACGCGCTGTCGGTCGCCGGGCGCCATGCGGTGCAAGCCCTACAAGAAGGCCGCGCCCGCACCGGCGACGCCCACCTGCCCCCCCCCGTGCTGGTGACGATGGCGCTCGCCCCCGACGGCATCGCGGGGCCGCAGCGCGAGGCCTTCGCGCGCCACCTGGGTGCTTGCGCGCACTGCGCCGAGGACATCACAACCATCCAGCGCATCGTGCAACAGCCGGAGCTGGCGGACCACCGCCCGCCGGCCGAGGCCGCGCCGCGCCCGCTCGACGTGGACCGCACCTCTGACGTCTGTTCAAGGAACTGGGCGTGCAGCCGAAGAAGACCTCGATGTCCTTCGCAGTCCGC
>JBEIVK010000854.1:0-1878 GCA_040373935.1 Alphaproteobacteria bacterium | reverse complement strand
GTCGACGCCGCCTTCGCCGCCGCCGCCCGCGCCCCGGCCGACCCGCGCGGCGGCCCCGCCCCCCGCTTCGACCTCCCCACCCGCGGCCTCGCCATCCTGGACCCGCGCCTCGCCCACCTCGACGACGACGCCCGCCGCGAGGTCCTCCAAGACAACCGCGCCCAGGTCGAAGATGCCGCCCCCGGCGCGCTCGCCCGCGACCTTCACTACGAGGAGGTCGTCCAGCACCGCGTCTTCGCCTCCTCCCGGGGCATCGTCGCCCACGAGGCCGGCAGCCGCTTCCGCCTCCGCGCCACCGTCCAAGACCGCGCCACCGGCCGCACCCTCTCCGGGGCCCTCACCAGCCGTTGCTTCGCCGACGTCGCCAGCCGCCCCCTCGGCGTGGACCTCGCCCGCCGCCTCGCCCGCGTCGTCCTCCCTGCCGTGCCGCACCCCGGCGATGTCCCCGTCGTCTTCGGCCCGCCCCTCGTCGCCGCGTTCCTCCCGCTCCTCGCCCGCGCCTTCCGCGGCGAGCGCCTCGGCGACGCCGCCCCCCTGCTCGGCGAGCCCAGCCGCGTCCTCGGCACCGAGCGCGTGCACCTCGTCGACGACGCCACCCTCCCCGGCGGCTACGCCACGCGCGCCTTCGACGACCGGGGGGTCCCGCCCGTCCCCCTCGTCCTCATCCGCGAAGGCCGCCTCGGCACCGTCTACGCCGGCCCCGACGATGCCCGCGCCCATGAGGCCCGCCCCACCGGCCACGAGATCGCCGGCGGGGGCCTGTGGGTCGGCAACCTCGTCGTCCGCCCCGGCACGCGCACCCGCAACATGGTCTTCCCCGAGCTCGGCCGCTTCCTCCTCGTCGAGGACCCGTCGGCGGACCCCACCTTGGACCTCCGCACCGGCCAGCTCGTCCTCCGCGGCCCCGCCGTGCTCATGGGCCCCAGCGGCCCCGAAGGCGCGCTGCCCGATTGGTCCTGGGCCGGCCCCGTGCGCGCCCTCCTCGGCCGGGTGACCCACCTCTGCGCCGACCAAGAGCGCCACGGGGTCGTGGACACGCCGACGTGGGCGATGGCGGCGCTGCCGGGCGGTGGGTGAGGGGCGGGATGGCGCTTCTTCCCGTCGACGGGCCCCGCGGTGGAGAGCCTCCTCCGCCAGCTGCGGGACGGGTTCATGGCCCGGGGGGGCCGGCGGTCTCCGGTCTGCGTCGCGTGGATCGGGATGCGCGCAGCCGACCACCCGCGCGCAGGTGGCGCCCGCGCGCCCCACACCATCCCCTACGACAGTGACGACCTCGAGTACGCCCTCGGCCTGGGCCTCCTCCGGCGCGGCCCCTACGGTGCTGAGGCGGCGAACCCCTTGGTCCGCGAGGTGTTGGCGCGGCAGCTCCTTGCCAACGTGCGGGCCACCGTCCCCAAGCCGCGCAGGAGGGCGTAGGCGGCCTTGGGTGTGGCGAGGGGGGCGTCGTGGACGGCGCGGGCGATGGGGACGAGGCGGTCGGCGCCGAGCTTTGAGAGATCGGACCAGGGCATGCCGGCTCCAGGGGCCGGGGCTGGGGGCCGGCCCGGCCCGATTCTGCCCAGGTTGGCGCATCGAGCGACGGGCCGCGGAGGGGCGTCGACGGGCCGCGGAGGGGCGTCGACGGGCCGCGGAGGGGCGTCGACGGGTCGCGGAGGGGCCCCGCCGCCCTCACCCCCGCCGCACGGCCGCCACCCCCACCATCCCCAGCGCGACCAGCGCCAGCCCGCCGATCTCCCGGGCCTGCTCGGCGGCCCCGCCCTTCATCTGCCCGGGGGCGAAGTGCGCGGGGACCCCCAGGTCTCCGGCGGCGTGCGCCGCGATCCACCCAGCGGCGGCGAGGGCCCCGGCGGCGAGCAGGGCGGGCAGGGCGCGGGGGGG
>JBEIVK010000967.1:0-1612 GCA_040373935.1 Alphaproteobacteria bacterium | reverse complement strand
CCCGGTCGTCCTCACCCCGCCCGCCACGCTCGAGGGCTTCGCCGTCGAGCTGAAGGCGAAGGCGGACTGGCTGATGTGCGAGACGATCTGCGTCCCCGGCGGCGCGGCCGTTAGTCTCACCCTCCCCGTGACCGGCGCCACGCTGGCGGCGGACCCCCAGTGGGGCCCGCGCCTCGCCGAGACCCTCGCGCGCCTGCCCCGCACGGACGACGCCTGGCGCGTCGCCGCCGTGCGCGAGGCGGCGGTGGTGCGGCTCACGGTTACCCCGGCCAGCCCGGGCGCGCCGCGGAACTTGGGCGCGCTGCGCTTCTTCGACGCCGATAACCGAGTGGTGTACGATGTCGACCAGCCCGTGACGCCCACGCCGGGCGGCGGCTTCACCTTGGCGCTGAAACTGGATCCGACCACGCCCCCGGACGTGGCGCGGCTCACCGGCGTGCTCACCGCGGCGAACGGGTTCCGCGCCGACGGTACGTTGCCCGGCCTGACGGTCGATGTCCCGCTGGTCGCCGCGGCCGCGCCGGACGGAAGCAAGTCCGCCGGCAACGCGAGCACGCCCGCCGCGCCCGCCGCCGCCCCGTTAGCCGGGACGCTGTTCCTCGCCTTCGTCGGCGGCCTCATCCTCAACCTGATGCCCTGCGTATTCCCGGTCCTTGGCCTGAAGGTGCTCGGGTTTGTCGAGCAGGCCGGGCGGCAGCGGGCGCGGGTTGCGATGCACGGGCTCGTGTTCACCGCCGGGGTGTTGGTTTCGTTTTGGACCTTGGCGGGTGCGCTCGCGCTGCTGCGGGCGGGTGGAGACCAGCTGGGCTGGGGTTTCCAGCTGCAGTCCGCGCCGTTCGTGTACGGCCTCGCGGTCCTCCTGCTGGTGTTCGCGCTCAACCTGAGCGGGCTCTTTGAATTTGGCCTCGCCGCCACGGCGGTCGGCGGAGAATTGCAGGCCAAGGACGGCTTCGGCGGGTCCTTCTTCACTGGCGTGCTCGCGACCGTCGTCGCAACGCCCTGCAGCGCCCCGTTTCTCGCCCCGGCGCTGGGCGCGGCTCTGACGGTGCCGCCCCTAGAGTCTTTCCTGCTCTTCTCCGCGATCGGCGTGGGTTTGTCGGCGCCCTACCTCGGCTTCTCGGCGTTCCCGGACCTGGTGCGGTTCCTGCCGCGGCCGGGGGCGTGGATGGAGACATTCAAGCAACTGATGGCCTTCCCGCTCTACGGCACGGTGGGCTACTTGGTGTGGGTGCTGGCAGCGCAGACCAGCGAAGAGGGGTTCCTGCACCTGCTGCTGAGCCTCGTTGTCGTGGCCTTCGCGGTCTGGCTGTACGGACGTTGGACGGCGCCTGAGGCCCGCCCACGGCGGCCCCGCGCGGCGATGGCGGCCGTCATTGTCGGGGGCACGCTGGCGCTCTGGTTCGGTTGGCCGCGGGCTGTCCCCGCTCCGGGCGCCAGCACGGCCGACGTGACTTGGGAGGCGTGGAGCCCCGAGGCCGTGGAGCGCCTGCGGGCCGAGGGGCGCGTGATCTACGTCGACTTCACCGCCCGCTGGTGCGCCACCTGCCAGACCAACAAGCGCCTCGTGTTCGGTTCGGCGGAAGTGCGCCGAGTGTTTGCGGCGCGCCGAGTT
>JBEIVK010000656.1:0-2662 GCA_040373935.1 Alphaproteobacteria bacterium | reverse complement strand
GGGTGTCCACCGGCGCCCCCGCGGCCTGCTCGGGGCTCATGTAGCCGGCGCTGCCCACCACCGCGCCGTCGCGGGTGAGGGCCGGGCCGGCGGCGGGGGGCGGGGGAGCCGCCGGCGCGGGCGCGTCGGCGGCCGGGATGTCCAGGCGACGGGCGATGCCCCAGTCCACGAGCAGGACCTCGCCGAACGGCCCGAGGAGGATGTTGGACGGCTTGAGGTCGCGGTGGATGATGCCGCGGGAGTGGGCGAAGGCAACGGTCTCGCAGACGACGAGGAACAGGCGGAGGAGGCGAAGGCGGTCCTCTCCCGCGGCGAGGGCGGCGCCGAGCGTGCGGCCCCGGACGAGGCGCATCGTGTAGAAGTGGCGCCCGGCGTCGTCGCGCCCGGCGTCGTAGACCGGCACCACGCCGGGGTGTTCGAGCTGCGCGGTGATCCACGCCTCATGGGCGAGGCGGGCCCCCGCGGGGTCCCGCCCGTCCGCGCGCACCCGCTTCCAGGCCACCTCCCGGCGCAGCCGGGCGTCCCAGGCCGTCCAGACTTCGCCCATGCCGCCGGCCCCGATGAGGCCGCCGCGGGTGTAGCGGGCCTCGGCCGTCACGGAGAAGGGATCGGCGCCGGTGGGGCCCGCTGCAGGGGGCGCGGCGCTCCCGCCGGAGGACCACCCGGCGTCGCTGTCGTCGGGCGGCGCGGGGGGGGCCGCGCCGGTGGTCACGAACGGTCCTCCACGGTGTCCCCGGGCAGGACGTTGAGCGTGAACAGCCCGGGCCCTGCGCTGGTGATGAGGTCTTCCCGGACGCCGCAGGCGCGGAGGCGGGCGCGCAGCCGGTGGAGGGCCGAGTCCCAGGAGCGGCGCAGGGCGTGGATGTTCGACTCCTCGCGCC
This sequence comes from Alphaproteobacteria bacterium, assembly GCA_040373935.1. GTDB lineage: Bacteria > Myxococcota_A > UBA796 > UBA796 > UBA2385 > JBEIVK01. The sequence goes on along the minus strand of JBEIVK010000656.1, from coordinate 1,781 downwards.
ACACCTCGCGCGCGACGACCTCCCAGCCGACGGGGCCGCCCAGGGCCACCAGCTCGGCCAGCACGCGGGCGGGGCGCCCGCCGAAGCGGGTCGGCGGGCTGCCGAGCAGGCCCAGCTCCACGCTGTCGTAGTGCACCACGAGCCGCAGCGGGCCCGCGGCCGCGCCGGGAGCCTCGGCGGGGAGGCCCGCGGGGGCCGCTCCGGTGGGCGCGGCGCCGCCGAGGCGGATGGACGCGAACTGCGCGTCCCGACCGTCTGGCAGGGCGAGCACGGCGCCCGGGCCCACGGGCGCGGCCGCGAGAGCCGGGCCTGCGGCCCACCAGCCCTGGCCGTCGGACCACAGGTGCAGCGCGGCGTCGGCGGGCTGGCCCGGGACCAGCCGCCACGGGGCGCCGGGCACCACCGAGCAGCCGCCGAGGAGAGCCTGGGGAGGCCCGCCCGCGAGGCGCACCGCCAGCACCTCGGCCGGGGCGCGCACGTCGACCACCCGCAGCGCGAGCCCGGGCGCCAGCTCAACCTCCAGGCCCGGCGCGAGCGGCACCTCGCTGTGCGGCACCCCGGCCACCAGCACCCGCCGCCGCAACGACAGCAGCACCACCGCGCCGTCTCGCAGGCTGACGAGGGCGTGGGCCTCGGACACCCGAGGGTCGGGGAGGTGGAGGTCTGCCGTCCACAAGCGGCCGATGATCGCGCCGTGGCCGAGCACCCACCGGCCCCGACCCTCGACCTCGACCGTCACCTGTGCGCCCGTACCCATGACCGGAACACGGTATCGCGGCCCGGGGCTGTTGTCGGTGATGGATGTATGCGGAATAGTCCTCATTCCTCGACCGGTTGCTTCGCCCCTGCGTAGCGGAGGGCGAGCGGAAGAGGAAGGGCTTGGTGAGATCCCGGTGAGGCGTCGGGCCTACACCTGCTGCGCCAGCACGAACACCCCCATCACGAGCACAAAGGCCGCAAAACCCTTGCGCAGCAGCTCCGCCGGCACGCGCTTGGACAAGGCCACGCCCCCGAAGCTGCCGGCCACGGCGGCGGCGGACATGGTGGCGGCGAGGGTGAGATCCACCTCGACGTGGGCGGCGTGGCCGGCGTAGCCAGCGAAGCTCTTGAGCGCGATGACGAGGAGGCTGGTGCCGACGGCGCGCGGCATCGGCAGGCCGCCGAGCAGCGCGAGGGCGGGGACGACGAGGAAGCCCCCGCCGGCGCCGACGAGGCCGGTGACGAGGCCGACGACGAGGCCTTCGAGCAGGACCGTGGGCACGGGCAGGGGGCCGGTGCGTGGCGCGACCTCCTTGCGGCCGCGGAACATGGCCCCGGCGGTGACGAGCATCATGAGGGCGAACAGGCCCATCAGCACGCGGGCCGGGATCCAGGCGGCGAGGAAGCCGCCGCCCCAGGCGCCGGCCATGCCGGCGGCGCCGAACAGAAGGCCGGTGCGCCAGTCGACGTTGCCGGCGCGGGCGTGCGTGACGATGGCGGCGAGGCTGGTGACGCCGACGATGAGCAGCGAGGTGGCGATGGCGCTTTTGGGCTCGACGCCGAGGGCGTAGATGAGGATGGGCGTGGTGAGGATGCTGCCGCCTCCGCCCAGCAAGCCGAGGGACAGTCCGATGAGCGTGGAGAGGGCGATGGCGAGGGGCAGCACGGGGCGCTCCGGTGGGGAGGCCGGACGTGCAAGGGGCGTGCCACGCGAGAACGGGCGCGCGCTCGCGGGCGGGCTGTTTCAGCGCTGTTTCACAGTGAACCGCGGGCGCCCGGGGGCGGTTCAGCGCGGGGCTGGC
>JBEIVK010000581.1:0-3051 GCA_040373935.1 Alphaproteobacteria bacterium | reverse complement strand
CCGGCGGGGGCGGGGAGGGCGGCGCCGCGGCGCGTCGGCCGGGTCCGCCACGCGCGCGGTGGGCGGTGACAGGCGTCGGGCGACCGCCGTGGTTGGATGCGCTGGAGCTGCAGATCGGCGCGCGGGCGCCGGCCCTCGCGGCCTGCGTGACGGGGGCGTCCGCGGGGGGCGCGCTGCGCTGGACGGCCACGGTGGACCCGGCCTCGGGGCGCGTGGCAGACGCGGCGGTGGAGGCCGCGGGCGGCGCGAGCCTGGGGCCGGACGCGGCGGCGTGCCTGCGCGCGGGGCTGGGCGCGCCCTATGCCTTGGGCGGGCGCGGGGAGCCGGCGCGGGTGGACGTCCGGGTGGAGTATTGAGGCTGCGCGCCCGGGCGGCAGGCGGGGGCGCGAGAGGGGGCGTTACGGGGGAGACCTCCCCCGTCCCCATCCCTGGAGACGCCCGGCTGCGGGAACCCCCGCTGCCTAAAGGGTGCCCAGCTCGTCCCAGGAGTCGCGGCCCACGGGGCGGCGGGTGTCGCCGTCGATGAGGATGACCTCCTCGAAGGCGCAGCCGTGGCCGCCTTGCACGAAGCGCGGGCGCACGGCGTAGAGGCCGTGCATGCGGCGGTGGTTGAACCAGTGGAGCTGGTGGCGGCGCATGTGGATGGCGGCGCGGGCGAGGTGTGGCCACAGCGGAGCGGTGCGGCCGACGGGCCCGAAGACGACGTGCCCGACGCTGGACTCGCCGCCGAGCGAGGCGTTGCGGTTGCGGGCCCAGGCGTCGGCGTAGACGTAGACCTCGCCGGCGCACTTCCAGCGGGAGGCGAAGCCGGCGGAGGCGCGCAGCAGGGCGCGGGCCTGGGTGAGCACCGCGGGCTCGGGGCTGCCGCCGCCGAACACGAAGGCGGTTCCGAAGTCGGCGGTGGCGTGGGCGTCCGCGGGGCCGAAGTCCAGCTCGACCAGCGTGCCGCGGCGCAGCGGCTTGGACGGGACGGCTGCGCGGGCGCGCGCGGGGCCGCCGAAGCGCACCTGCGGGGGGTGGAACCAGCCGGTGAACCCGGCCTCGGCGGCGCCGCTGCGGAGCAGGGCCTCGACGTCGGCGGGGAGCATGCCCTCGGCCAGCGACGCGTGGGTGCGGCGGGCAACGGCGATCGCGCGGCGCTGCGCGTCGTCGGTTGCGGCGAGGAGGTCGGTCGGGAAGGCGACTTCGGACACGAGGGGCGCCTAACCCGCGGCCGGCGGCGTGGGGGGCGCCGCGGCATCCGGAGGCCGCGGCGCAGGCGGCGGGCCCATCGGGCGAACCCATCCACCGCGGGAGAGTGCGGAGAGGAGTAGGCGGCCGAGCGGCAGAAGCTGGACGAGAACGGCCAGCACCCAGAGCACGCCGGCGACCCGCCACGCCTCGGCGGGGGCGCTCACGACGGCGGTGGCGGGCAGCGCGCCGGGGAAGCGATCCGCGAACCAAACGAGCGCGCCGTCGTGCGCGTCCGGGCCGCGGAGATCCATCGCCGGCTGATCCATCAGGCCGATGCCGCCGGCGACCGTGACCAGCAGGGCGAGGGCGGCGACGGCGGCGAAGGCGACGAGCTGAAGCGCGTTGTGGGTGAGGGGGCCGCGGTCGACCGGGCGCGCGCGCCACGCGAGGGCGCCGAGGGCCGGCAAGGCGAGCAGCGCGGCATCGCCCAGGAACAGCCCGAGCCCGAGGAGGAGCGGAGCGGCGAGGCGCGCCGGGAGCAGCAGCAGTCCGGCGCGGGCCTGCGCGGCGGCGGCGACCAGCAAGAACGCAAGGGAGAACCAGCGCAGCGGCGTGGGGCCGTCCAACGGGCCGGTGGACCAGAGCACCCAGCGCGGCCCGGCATCGAAGCGCACGGCGACGCGCGCGTTGACGCCGGCGGCGCCGAGGTCCGGCTGCGACGGGCGGTAGAGGAGGGACAAGCCGAGGTCCTCTTGCCACTCGACCTGGGCCGTCGTGGTCCCTGGCCGCACCGGGAGGTTCACGGCGCCGGCGTCGAGCGGCAGGGGCAGCGCCCGGCCGTCCACGGTGACCGCGCGCAGGCGCGCCCCGGCGGGCAGGCGCACGGCGTGCTGGCCGCCTTGGCTGCTGCGCAGGCGGAGATCGAGCGTGTGGCTGGAGATGCGCGGGCCGGGGCGGATGGTGTGGGTCGCCGCGTCGACGGTGAGCGTGGCGCCCGACGCTGCGGCCGGGCGGGTGACGGTCAGCGTGACGGCCTCGCCGGGCCAGGGGAGCCAGGTGGTCGCGGCGGCGGTGCCATCGGTGTGGCGCAGCGGCGGCAGGGCGGTGTCGGCCGCGCAGGCGAACACCGTGCTGCAGCGCAGCACCCAGCGCTCGGACCACGGGACGCCAGCGGGGGCCTGCAAGGCGAGGCGGTCGGCGGTCGCCAGGGTGGAGTCCCAGGTGGCGACTGGACTCTCCGCGTCGAGGGTGACGCGCACGGCGCCGTTGGCCACCTCCCACGCCGCGTCGACGACGGACTCGCCGGGCAGCAAGGGAACCTGGAGGGTGAGGGGCTCGGTGGCGGTGCCGCGTCGCTCGACCACCGTGCGGACCGACCACGGGATGCCGAGGTCCAGCTCTCGGGTGACGGTGACCCACGGCGCGAGCCGGCTCGGGGCAGGCTCGGCCCCCCCGCCCGCCTCGGCGGGGGCCGTGCGAACGAAGGCGAGCGCTCGGTCGACCGTGCCGTCGGCCCGCTGCCCCTGCACCGACCAGCCTGGGGCGCGCAGGTCCAGCGCCATCACCGGGCTTGGGAGCTGCAGGGTGAGGCCGTCGGTGAGCGGGCCCTCCAGCTCCAGCCGGTGCACGCCGGCGTCGAGCCGGGCCCACACGAAGCCGTCCGGGCGGCGCACGAGGGCCGCGATCGGCGCGCCGTCGAGGCGGACACTGGAGGGGCTCCAGCCGTCGGCCGGGCCCGGCAGCGGGGCTGCGGTGTCGGCGGCGGCGTGCAGCTCGAGGGTGAGGCGCAGCCGGTCTCGGCCACCTTCGGCGCGCACGGCCTCGACCTTGGTGTGCGCGACCGTGACGCAGGCGGGGGCGCACGCGGGCGGCGCGGTG
>JBEIVK010000225.1:0-6174 GCA_040373935.1 Alphaproteobacteria bacterium | reverse complement strand
GGTTCCTGGATTTCCTACGTGTGCTCTCCCGACCCCCCCCTGCACACGTCCCCCCGGGCGTGGCCACCGTCACGGCGGGTGGTCACGGCGGGGGCCGGCCCGCGAGGCGGGGCCGGCCCGATCCGCGGGACCGGAACGGGCTGACGCCCGGCTCCGGCCCGAGAGGCCATCCCCTTGTAGCACGGGACAGTGCCCGAAAATGTTTGGCTCGGTGACGGTCAGAGCCGGAAGGCCGCCCAGGTGTTGTAGAGCAGGGCCGGGCTTCCCAGCTGAACGTAGCGGCGCGCCGCGACGTCCTGGGCGTGCCCACTCTGCATCCACAGGATGTGCTCGGGCACGCCGGCCTCTATCGCCGTGGAGAGGCCGCCCCGGCGCGCGCTGATGCCGGAAAAGAGAGCTGTGTCGTATCCAGCCCGATGCAGGCCGGCGACTATCATGCCGGAGAGGTCGCCCGACGTCGGCGGCCGGTCGGAGACGAGGGCCCGGCTGCAGCGCGACGAGCGAGGGAAGAGGGGTGGGCAGAGGCTGCAGCGCTTCTCGGGATGGGTGCGCTTGGCACAGGCCGGATGGACCGCGAGTCCAGCGTCGCGCATGAAGCGCTGAAGGAGCTTGACGACGTCGTACTCTGGACGCCTGGGCACACCGAGCCGGGGCTGGTGGCCTTGGCGGAACTGGTCGTTCTTGCGCACCTTGACGTTGACAGCCGCCCCTCCCTTGAAGCGCTCGTAGCCTGCCTGCTCGTCGAAGCGTAGCCACAGGTCGCAGACCTGCAGATCGGCCATCTCGGCGCAGCGCGAGCAGATGAGGGTGGCCGTGGCGCCGGCCAGGCAGTCGCGCCGCGCATGCAGGGTTTCCGTGCACACGCGGCAGCCCCCGCGGAGGCCTGGGCAGGCCGGATGAGCCGGTGGGGGTCGGCCCGCCTCGGCGAGGAGCCGCTTGACGGCGCCGGCGTAGATGGGAAAAATGTGGCGCCGGGGCACGCCCTGGAAGCGGGACAAGCTGTGGAGGAGCCGTTTGTGTGAGCGCTTGCCCGAGAGCGGTGGCGCGAGATGTAGGCGTTCGTGCCACGCCAGGATGGCGTTGATGGCCTGGCGTAGCACGGCGAGAGACGTCTCGAAGGCCAGCGCGTCCCACAGGAACGCCCGGAGCAGATCGTCACTCATGGGGAGAAGCTGAGGCAGCACGCCCTTCCACACCGCCCAGGTGAGGACTGTGCGCCGATGGGTAAGGTATTTTCCCCGGGTCCGGTGGGCCCGCTCCATGGGGAGCACATGGCGGTTGAACGCCGCGACCGAGGCGGCGACCGACGGGACCGAGCTCGGCTCGTGGGCGAGCTGGCGCACGGCCGGCCGCCAGTTGGCTTGGCAGGCCTCGAGATCCGTCTCGTCGGCGTCGGCGTAGAGCCAGTGCTCGATTCGGAGCCCCAGAGCGGCGGCGGCCCGGCGAACTGGGGCGAACGTGAGGAAGCTGGGCAGCTGCGTGCGCGAGTTCCATGTGGCGGAGGCAGCGCCCCTCGACCCCAGGCGAAGCAGCACCTGGGCCCGGAAGGCCTTAGTGCGGACCACCCTGGGGTCCGCCGGGCCAGCCGGCCGGGCGGGACAGGATGGCGGCGCGGAGCCGGCGCCGGTCCTCGAGATCTCCGAAGGACCCGCACGGCGGCCGCGGTCTTCGGGCCAGCGCCCCTGCGCAGGAACAAGGGCCGGGGAGGTCAGACCGCGGGTTGAGGCGAGAGAAGTCGCAAGCGAACACGGCCAGCTCGCCAGGCAGCACGCCGGGCGCTGCTTCGACGGACTGCCGGGGATTGCGGACCCGGAAAAACCCGTCCACCGCGGGCTTAGAGTCTAACACCGACGAGCGGACGAGCTTGTGCCAGTGGGGCGCGGTCACGGCGACCGGGACCACCACGACACACAGCATGGAGTCGGCGATGGCCTTCTTGATGAAGTGCCGTATGAGCGGCGGTGGGGGATACGCGTAGCCGACCTCCCGGTGCCGCTCGGCGCAGAGCGGGCACTGGGACACTGCCCAGTCCAGAACCGACAAGGCGTCGACGGCCTCTGAGCCAGGCTCGCCGAAACGGCTGAAGTATCGCGCGGCCCGGGCGTTTGACTCCGTGGCGAACAGGTCTACCGTGACCGTCCAGCGGAGGGGAGCGAGCAGGGACAGGATGGTGTTCCAGAGCCCGTCGCCGACTCGCGGGCCCACGACGTGGGCGAGGTTGGCGTCGGGGCCGAAGTGCGACCCCGACCGGGAGGCGCCGTCGATCCCTTCCTCGACGAGGGCCAGGCCGGGCACGTGCGTCAGCACCAGCTCCAGCTCGTTCGCACGGGCGACCCGGTTGAGGCGCACAGCCTGGCGCTGCATCTCCGGTGACCCGGTGCTGCCCTTTGCGAGCGCGCCGATGGCCGCCTCGGCGTCGTTTCGCAAAAGGCCAAGGCGCCCCCGGAGGTCGACCGCTTGGCAGGCCGCTTCGAGCGCTAGGGGGGCCGCTAGGGCCTCGCGGTGTGCCTGATCGGCGGTGGCCTCGCCCGCGGGCCAGCTGCCCACGAGGAGAAGATCTTGGAGCTCGGGGGGCGCCCCGGAGGAGTCCCACCAGCGCAGGAGGGCAGCCCAGCCGTCGGGGGAGGCGTCCCAAGAGAGGACGAAGGAGAGACCGCCAATGGCGGGCCCGCTCAGAAAGACCCGGTGCAGCGAGGAAGGCACGCGCCCCCAGAGAGGGCGCCCGGCCGCGTGGAAGCGCTCCACGGTCGACGCGACCTCTCGGGCGAGCTCACGCATTTCGGGGCCCGCCGGGACCGGCCGATCGTACAGATCCTCTGGCACCGAGCCTAGCAGGCAGTAGATTTGTGTGGCGGCAACGCGGAGGTAGCGGATGGCGTACGAGTAGTGAAGCACGCGCCCCTGGATGCTGTCTAGCTCCCGTGGTGTGATCTCGGTGAGCTCCAGCCATGCCGCGAGGCAGGCCAGGAGCTTGACGACCTTGTCCGGCTGGCATAGCACGACGCCCCGGACGGTGTCGAAGATGAATCCGGCGTAGTCCGGCTTTTGCGAGGAGGGCTGATGCTTGTCCGCGCTGAGCGGCACGCCGAGCCTCGCGCAGAGGGCCTGCCACTCGGCGTCCAGCCGTTCGGCGTGGGGGAGGTGCTCTAGGCAGACCGGGCACCCCCCTTCGAGCCCTGCGCAGAGCGCGTGGGCCAGGACCACGATCCAGAAGGCGAAGTCGTCGACCCACACGACTCCGTTTCCGGTGTTAATCGAGGCACCGCGACGCTCGCCGGGAGCGGGGTTGCGTAGGGCCATGTGACGCAATAGACAGAGGGCGACGGCGTTGAGAACCGAGCCCGCCGGGCTCTGGCCAAAGTGCGGCACGGCCCAGCGGCAGATGAAGCCGTCGAAGTCGGCGCCCGCATGCGCCTTATCACAGGTGCCACTGCAGGTGTAGGGCGTGCAGCCGACGAAGAGCTTGTGGCCGAAGACCAGTTGCTGGTACGGGCGCCGAGGCCCACGGGTCGCCTCCGGGGGCCTCCTCGGAGGCCGGGCGTCCGCCGCGGCGTCGGCGACCGCCTCGTCCTCCGGGTCGGACGGGTAGTCGGGGTCGCCGGGGTAGATGAGGCGAACGTCTCGCACCCCCCAGCCCCAGACGAGATCGCGTCGGCAGCCGGGCAGCGGGAGGAGATGATAGCCCTCGACGATGTCCGCGCCGAAACTGATGGCGCATGGCGACAATGCATCGCCGAAGTCGCGCGCAGAGAAGTAGCGCACACCCCACTCGTCCAGGGTCTTATTCCCGACACGGGCGTCGGTAATGTTGCGGAACTGGACCTTGCCCTTCTTGGGAACGAAGCCCTGGGGTTCGATGAGGAGGGGCAGGCGGCAGCCGTTGGGCACGTATTCGAGGTGCCCGGCGAACAGCCATTGGGCGAACTGGTGCCCGAGCGCCAGCTTGGCTACGGGATTGTCGAAGCCTGGATGGTTAGGGCGCCAGGAGGCGAGGGAGCGCCAGCCCTTGCGCGGGTAGCAGCCCAAGCCGAACACCAGGGCCCGGGTGAGGCCATCCATTTGGATGAGCCGGGCCCACTCGTGGCGCCGCTCAAAGACGGAGGTGAGCAGATGCTTGGCGATGACGATGTTGCCGTGCTCGTCGAGCGGCATCCGGATGTACTCCGGAAACCAGCGCGTGGCTGCCCGCTGGCCCGGAGGTTGGCCCGGCCGGGTGACGAGGCCGGAGGCGCCGCGCGCCGGAGCGGGCCGAACGGGCGGGCTCGCGCGCAGCGACGAGACGCACTGGACAAAGACCGCTCCGCCGTCGTCGAACCAGATGGTGACGGGCGGGCCGCACTCCTCGCCAGGCGCCACGTGACCCTCGTGCCACTGACCCATGAGTAGACGCTCCGGAGAGAGCTGCAGACCGTAGGTGGTGAGAAACGCGCGGCCTCCGTTGCAGAAGCAGCCCGAGCTGATGCTGGAGAAGACGGCGAGGGCCGTCGCCCAGGGCCAGCCGACGGCCAGGGCGGCGCCGAAAAGGACGACCGAGTGCGGGAAGCTGTCGGTCCGGCCCGGCTCGTCGACGACGCGGCGGCCGGGGAGGGCGGAGCGCAGGAAGGCGGCAGGCGAGCCGACCAGGCCGCGGAGCGCCGCGAGGGCGCGCTGACGGCGAGGTTCGTCCCATCGCCATGCGGTGGCGAGTGTGGCCAGGCCGCCGCCGATGAGCCCTCGGACGGCCTCGTGGCGGACGCTGCCGCCGAGGACCACGGCCGCGGCGCTGACCTGGTCCGCGACCGCCGTGCCGGACGCGCGCGCCTGTTGGGCGAGGCAGCAGGAGATCATCTCGATGCGAGCGCTGGCCGCCATGCGAGAGACGGCCTGCTGCCAGCCCCGCATGGCTCGCTGGGCGGCGGGTCGGAGGTCGGCCAGCGCCGGCCAGTTGACCCAGATGGCGGTGAGCTCAGCTGGCGACGGGTCGAAGAAGAAAGGCCGGCCGGGACAGGGGGGACCAATGAAAGATGGCGCTGCAGGCTGAGGAGGGAGGTCGGGGACCGCCTCAGCCCGCGCTGCCCGTCAATCGAAGGACGGCGCCCCCCGCGCCCCCTTGGCGAGCCGCAGGGTTGCATCGAAGGCCTGCCACAGCGTGCGGGTGGCGTCCGTGAGGTCCCCGTTGACCCACGCCGTCGGGTCCCGCTCCCCGGACGGGAGAAAACCGGGGCAGGTCTGGCGCACGGAAAAGAACCGAAGAGGGCAGTTCCACGTGGGGTGCGGGCCGGCGCCGACTGCCTTGCACCGCTCGCCGTGGCAGAGAGGGCCTGGCACGTCTCCTTGGAGGTGGCGAACCGAGCGCTGTCCGGACAGGTAGGCGCAGGCGGATTTGCCGACGAACGCTGCGTTGTCCGGGTAATAGGCGTCGAGGCCGTCCGCGCGCGGGGCCGCAGGGCTGCCACCGAGGGGCCGGCCGGCGGGGGAAGCGATTGCCGTGGCTGGTGGCGACGCGAATTGGACCTGCCTGATTGCAGGAGGCTTGCCACTGCCCGCAGCGCCGGGCTCGGACTTGATGGGTACCGGGACGTACGGCGGCGGAGGCCCGAGGGAATGCGCGGCCGCCGGCGGCGGGCCGTGGGGGGGGGGTCCGATGGGCAGATTGGGGTTGTATAGCGCGGGCGGCCAGTGGCCGAGCCACGGAGAGGGAGCTGGTGGCGGAGGCGTCCAGGCCAGTGCTGCCGCCAGCGGCGGAGGGCCCGCCGCGGGGGACGTGGGCACGACGGACGGCTCGGAGGGCCGGGGGCGCGAGGATGGTGTGCGCGCTGGGGTGCCCCCGTCTGTCTGATGAAGGGATGTGGAGGGCCGGCGGCCGGGGGCGCCGGCATCGGGCTTGGGGCCGCATCCGGCCGGGGAGGGGCCGAAGACATCTCCCGAGGTGGAACAACCACCGCTACCGAGAAAGATGTCTACGGCAGGCTCAAAGAGAGCCCGAAACCGCTCGTGATAAAACTGGGCTCGCCCCTCGCGGTTGCCGGCGGCGCCGCGGGCGGCCCAGCACGCCCAGGCGGATGAGACGAGGGTCCGGGTTTCTTCGAGTTGGCGGGCCGAGTTGGCAACCACCTCGACGGCCGCTCGGGAGTCGAGGCCGACCTCCTCCTTAAGGAGTACGAGCCGGCGCTCGTAGCCGTGGAGGAAGATCGT
>JBEIVK010000745.1:0-2304 GCA_040373935.1 Alphaproteobacteria bacterium | reverse complement strand
GATGGCGCGGACGGAGCCGATGGCGCGGACGGCGCGGATGGCGCGGACGGAGCCGATGGCGCGGACGGCGCGGATGGCGCGGACGGAGCCGATGGCGCGGACGGCGCGGACGGAGCCGATGGCGCGGACGGAGCCGATGGCGCGGACGGAGCCGATGGCGCGGACGGTGGCCCGAACGCGGGCTGGTCGCCTCCGGTGGACGGCGATCTCACCGACGGCTCACCCACCCGGGCCTGCGGCTGCGCGTCCACCGACGCCCGCTTCGTCGCCATCGGGCCGGCCCTCCTCGGGCTGCTGTTCCTGCGCCGCCGCCGCCGGGGGTGAGCACCCCCGCGGGCTCAATGGATGGTGGAGTCCGTCGGCGGGGACCAGCCGCCGCGCCGGGGCCGGGTCGTGGGCGCGCCCTCTCCGCCGCCCTCAATGACCTCGAACCGCCGGAGGCGCTCATGGACCCGGGTGTTTCGCCGCCGCGCCCACCACTTGGACCAGCCGCCCGCCGGAGGCCACCCGCTGCGCCCCAGCGCGTACCCGAGCGCCATCCCGCCGAAGTGCGAGGTGCTGCTCACGGCGCTGAAGGAGAGGGCGTAGAGGCTCTCGACCGCCACGACGATGAGCGCGAAGGTGCGTGCCTTCATGGGGCCGAGGAACATGAAATGCAGGGTCTCGTCCCAGTGCAGCGCGGCCCAGTGAAGCAGCAAGCCCATCGCCGCTCCGGACGCGCCCAGCGTCGGGCGCACCCAGGCGTCGGCCACCCCGGACGCGCCGGGCCATGCGAGCTGCCAGAGCCCGCCCCAGGCGACCGTCGCCAAGGCGCCCGCCAGCCCGCAGAGCAGGTACGTCTCGACCATTCGCCGCGTGCCGACCCTCCCCTCCAGCGGGCCCCCGAAGAACCACAGCACCAGGAGGTTGTTGAGGAGGTGCCCCGGCGCCTCGGGCGCATGGATGAGCAGGGAGGTCAGCGGCTGCCAAAGCGAGAAGTCTCCCACCACCTCGGCGGGCACGAGGGCCAGCGACGCCGCAAAGCCGCGCAGCCCGTCCGTCCGGAGCGCCACAAGGAAGAGCACGTAGCAGAGAACGTTGACGGCGATGAGCGCGATGGTGCCGCGGCCCGCCCGAGGCAGCTGGGGCGCGATGGTGCGGGTGACGCTCACGGGCCCTCCTGCGGGGGGGCTAACGCGCCCGGTGGGCCGACGGGATAGCCGTTGCCAAATGCTCCCGCTCCTCCTTTGGCTCGCTGGGGCGCTGGCCCACGCGCACCCCTTCGATGGGCGACTCTACGGCCACAAGCTCCATGTGTCGGTCGACGGAGACGCGCTCACCGTCGACTACGACGCCGAAGTGCCCACCGTCGACGCGATCGCTGACTTGCGCGCCCATGCCGGCGGCGCGCCTCTCGACGCGTCGACCGAGGCGTCCTGGCGTGCCCGCGCCGTGGTCGCGCTCGCCCAGGGAATCCGGGTGCGCACGGATCGCGGTGACGTCCCCCTGCGCGCAACCGACCGCGGCTCGGCCGCCGGCGACACCCGGACCGTGGCGTTCCGGCTTCGCCTCGACGGCACCCTCCCGCCCGGCGCGCAAGCCGTCGGGCTCGTCAACGCGAACCACCTCGAGCGCCCCGCGGTCTTCTCGACCACGCTCCAGGTGGACGACGGGCTTCGGCTCGACGCCTGTACGCTGTTTCGCGTGGAGGGCGGGCGCATCCTCCGTGACAGCTCGGGAGACTGGATCTCTGAGGAGTCCGCTCGGGACCTTCGCTTCTCCTTTCGGCGCTGGCCCGGTGCGCTCGCTGGCGCCCGTCGCGTCTGGCGCCGCTTGGTGGAGCCGGCGCCGGAGTCCTCGCTGCGCAGCGCCCGCGCCGCGCTGAGCGGGGTGGCCCAAGACGACCTCGCGCTGCTCGCCCGGTCGGGCCCGGACGCCGAGGGCCTGGGCGCGCTGGCGCTCGGCGGCGCGGCATCGGCGCTGTGGGTGGCGTTCTGGGGCGCGGGAGCGGTGGTCAGCGCGCGGGCGGCACACCGCTTGCCCCGTGGGCTCGCGCTGCTCGGCGGCGTCCTGCTGGGCTGGGTGGGGGTGGCGCTCGGCGTTCCGCGGCTCGGGATCCTGGCTTGCGCCCTCGCGGCCTGGGCTGCGGCGTCGCGGTGGTCGGCGCTCGGTGCGGCGGGCGCGGGTCTGCTCGGGGTGGCGTGCCTTCGGACGGCCGGAGCGGAGGCGCTTCCACGGGGCGACGGCGCCGTGCTGGTCGCTGTGAGCGTGGGGCTCATGGCAGTTTTGGCCGTCGCCTTCCTGGCGCCTTCGCCGCGCGGAGGG
>JBEIVK010000644.1:0-2714 GCA_040373935.1 Alphaproteobacteria bacterium | reverse complement strand
TCAGGGAGCGGCGGGAGCGGGGGCCGCCGCCGGAGCGGGGGCCGCTGCCGGCGCCGCGGCGCGGGTGAACACGGGCGCGGGCTGGGGCGGGGCGACGCCGAGGGTGGCGTCGAGGAAGGACATGATGTCGGCCGCCTCCTCGATGCGCTGGGCGGTGGACTTGCCGGCGCCGTGGCCGGCCCGCTGCTCGATGCGGATGAGGACGGGGTTGTCGCCGCCGTGGGCGGCCTGGAGCGCGGCGGCGAACTTGAAGCTGTGGGCGGGCACCACGCGGTCGTCGTGGTCGGCCGTGACGACGAGGGTGGAGGGGTAGCGGGTGCCGGGCTTCAGGTTGTGGAGGGGCGAATAGCCGTAGAGGTACTTGAACATCTCGGCGTTGTCGTCGCTGCGGCCGTAGTCGCTGGCCCAGGCCCACCCGATGGTGAACAGGTGGTAGCGCAGCATGTCGAGCACGCCGACGGCGGGGATGGCGGCGCCGAAGAGGTCCGGCCGCTGGGTGATGGCGGCGCCGACGAGCAGGCCGCCGTTGCTGCCGCCCTGGATGCCGAGGCGGCCGGGGGCCGTCCACTGGTTGGCGACGAGGTACTCGGCGGTGGCGATGAAGTCGTCGAAGACGTTTTGCTTGTGGAGCTTGATGCCTTGGTCGTGCCAGGCCTCGCCGTACTCGCCGCCGCCGCGCAGGTTGGCGACGACGTACACGCCGCCCTGCTCGATCCACGCGATGGTGGTGGGCGAGAAGGACGGGGTGAGGCTGATGTTGAAGCCGCCGTAGCCGTAGAGGAGGGTGGGGTTCTGGCCGTTGGCCGTGGTGTCCTTGCGACGCACGATGAAGGCCGGGATCTTCGTGCCGTCCTTGCTGGGGACGAAGACCTGCTCGGTGAGGAAGGCCTCGCGGTCGAAGGGGACCTTGCTCTCCTTCCAGACGGTGCTCTGGCCGGTGGAGACGTCGTAGCGGAAGAGGATGGGCGGGGCGGTGTACGAGGAGAAGGCGTAGAAGGTCTCGGGAGCGTCGGCCTCGCCGCGGAAGCCGCCGACCGTGCCGATGCCCGGCAGCGCGAGGGCGCCGGCGTCCTTGCCGTCGAGCCCGAAGAGGCGCACCTCGGAGCGGGCGTCCTTCAGGTAGGTGGCGATGAGCTTGCCGCCCACGACGCTCGCGCCGGTGAGCACCTCGGCCTGCTCGGGGACGATGACCTTCCAGTTTTTGCGGTCCGGCTTGCGGAGGTCGATCTGGATGATGCGCTCGCGCGGGGCGTCGAGGTTGGTCTGCAGCCAGACGAGGTCCCCCTGCTTGTGGAGCACGGAGTACGCGGCGTCGAAGCCGTCGAGCAGGCGCACGACCGGGGCGTTCTTTTGGTCGAGGCGCTGGTAGTAGAGGCGGTTCTTGTTCTCGGTGCCCTCCCAGACGGCGATCCAGAGGAGCTTGCCGTCTTTGCTGACGTCGGCGCCCATGCCGCGCTTGGGGTGGGTGGGCTCGGCGAAGACCAGGCGGTCCTTGGACTGCGGCTCTCCCAGCACATGGTAGTAGAGCTGCATGTTCTCGTTGACTTGCTCCAGCGGGTTCTGCGGCTCCGGGTAGCGGCTGTAGTAGAAGCCCTTGTTGTCCTTGCTCCAGGCGATGCTGGAGAACTTGATCCACTTCAGCTCGTCGGTGAGGTCTTCGCCGGTGTCCACGCGGCGGACGCGGAAGGTGCGCCAGTCCGAGCCGCCGTCCGAGGTGCCCCAGGCGAGCAGCTTGCCGTCCCAGGAGACGATGGCGTCGGCCAGCGAGACCGTGCCATCGGCGGAGAGGGTGTTCGGGTCCAGCAGGACGCGGGGCGGGGCGTCGAGGGAGGCGGCCGTGTAGAGCACGGACTGGGCCTGCAGGCCGTCGTTCTTGTAGAAAAAGACCTGGCCGCCCTCCGTCCACGGCGTGGAGTAGCGCTCGTAGTTCCACAGCTCGGTGAGGCGGGCCTCGCGCGCGGCGCGGGAGGGGAGGGCGTCGAGATAGCCGCGGGTGAGCGCCGCCTCCGCCTCCACCCAGGCGCGGGTGTCGGGGGCGTCGGGGCTCTCCAGCCAGCGGTAGGGATCCGCCACCGCGGTGCCGAAGTAGTCGTCCACCTGCGGGCCGAGGGCGGCCGGCGGGTACGAGAAGGTCGGGGCGGCGGGCGCGGGGGGCGTGGCCACCACGGGCGGGGGCGGCGCCTTTGCGCAGCCGGCGGCGAGGGGGAGCGCGGCGCCCAGGGTGGACGCGAGGATGAGCGTGCGGGACATGGAGGCTCCAGGCGCGACGGGGTCGCAGCATACCGCGGCGGGCGGGCGGGCGTCAGGCGGAAGGGGAGGGCGCGGGGGCGTCCGGGGCGAGCGGCGTCACGGCGTCGCCGACCGAGAGCCAGCCGCCCGAGAGCACGCGGGCGGTGATGCCGCCGTGGCCGAAGCTGGCGGCGTATCCGCCGGGGCCGAGCGCTTCTTCGAGGCGGGCGCACGGCTCGCACCAGCCGCTGCCCTCGAAGAGCACGCCGCCGATGGTGAAGCGGCGGTCCACCAGCGCGGCGACGTTGAGGCCGGACACGCCGAGGTTGCGGCGGAGCAGGGCCGGGTCCACCGGCGGGCGGCCGAGCAGCGCGCCGACGACCGCGAGGTGCTCCCATTGGAAGAGCGTCACCGTGCGCCGGCTGTTGGGGCGGGCGTGGTGATCTCCCGCGAGGCCGGAGCCGGGGTGGGCCTCGGCGGAGGCG
>JBEIVK010000067.1:0-11728 GCA_040373935.1 Alphaproteobacteria bacterium | reverse complement strand
GGGTCCCCCGCCGGCGGCCTGGGACTACACGCCCTCCGCCAGCGACGCGCCGCCCGGGCCGGAGCTCGTCGCCGCCGATGCGCAGCGGGTGCTGGACGCCATCCCCACCGTGCGAGCGGCGGCCGCCCTGGCGGCGTGGGGCCAGGTCCACGCGCTGGCCGAGCCGCGCTGCCCCTCGGAGATCGAGGCGAGCTCCTCCTCGGACGGCGACACCACCCACTTCGAGTTGATGTGCCGCACCAGCAGGGGCGTGTGGTTCAAAGGCCCGTTCACCACCTGGTCTTTTGCGGACAACCGCCTGGACACCATCGCGTTGGCCGGCGAGCTTCGCGCCCTCCATCCCGACCTCCGGCTGCCGTTCACGGGCGCCGCGATGCGCGGTCAGGTGGATGTCTTCGACGAGGACGGCACCCTCGACTTCAACTGCTCGTGCACCGCCCTGGAGGCTGCCCACACGACGGATGCGGGGGTGCGCCACGCGCTCTCCTACGTCGATGGCCCCGTCCACTGGGAGGCGCCGCAGGCCCCCGCCGCGTGGTTCGACGGCGGCCGGCTCGCGCAGCTGTACGTGCACACCGAGCGCGCCCCCGACGGGGGGACGGCCGTGTTCGCGCGGGGCGCCCTCACCGGCTTCACCGACGCGCACGGGTCGGCCCAAGTGTGGATGGAGCTCCGCACCACCCCCACGGACGCCGCCCGCTGTTGGGTGGACCGCCTGGACTTCACCCTCCGCACCCCGTCCGGCGCGCGGACGCAGGTGTCGTTCGGGGCGGCCGACGCGGCCTGCGTGTCCTGCGCAGACCTCGACGGCGAGCGCATCTGCGTCGATCTCTCCGCCTACGCCGACAGCGCGGAGCTGCCATGGTGAGCCCGCTGCTGCTCGCCGCCCTCGCCGCGTGTGGCCCCGCCCCCCGCACGCAGCCGGCCCCCGCCGACGGTCCGGCACCCCTCGCCGACCTCGCCTTGTTGAGCCGCATCAGCCTGGACCTCCGCGGCGTGCGTCCCAGCGCCGCCGAGCTGGACGCGGTCGCCGCAGACCCGGCCGCGCTCGACACGCTGGCGGCGGACTTCCTCTACGATCCGCGCTTCGGCGAGCGGATCCTCTCGATTTACGCCGACATCTACCTCACCCGCCCCGAGAGCTTCGTCGTCGACGCCAACGGCGACGCCGCGTTCCTGGACCCCTTCACGAAGCAGGCGTTCATCCGGTCGGTGGGGGAGGAGCCGCTGCGCCTCCTCGCGCGCATCGCGACGGACGACCTCCCCTACACCACGGTGGTGACCGCGGACTGGACCATCGCCGACGACGCGCTGATCGCCGCCTTCCCCCTCGAGGCCATCGAGGAGGGGACGGGCTGGCGCAAGGCCCGCTACACCGACGAACGCCCCGCCGCCGGCATCCTCGCAACCAACGGCCTGTGGTGGCGGTACACCACCACGCTGGTCAACGCAAACCGGGGGCGGGCAGAGATGGTCGCGAAGAACCTCCTCTGCGACAACCGTTTCGACCATCCGGTCGCCTTCGGAGGGAGCGGCGGGGCGTCGTTCGAGGACCGCGTGCGCGAAGACAACGCCTGCATCGCCTGCCACGCGACGCTGGACCCGCTGGGCGCGTTCTTGTACGGCTTCTTTCGGATGCACCCCGAGAGCTACAGCGAGGCCACGCGCTACTACCCGGAGCGCGAGACGCTCTGGGACGCCTTCAGCGTGGCGCCCGCGTACTACGGCGCGCCGGCCGAGGCGCTCCCTGGCCTCGCCGGGCTGATCGCGGCGGACCCTCGCTTCCCGAACTGCGCCGTGGAGCAGGGGTTCCGCGCGGTGATGGGGCGCAGCCCGGGCGTGGCCGACACCACGGCGCTCACCGCGGCGCGCGCGGCCTTCCTCGACGGCGGCGTGACGCTGCGCGCCCTGTACGGCGCCCTCGTCGCAGACCCGCGGTATCGGTCGGCGGACCCGGACTGGCCGGGCACCGTCGGCCCCAAGCGGATGTCCCCCGACCAGCTCGCCGCGTCCATCGAGGCCCTCACGGGGTTTCGCTGGGTGTACGAGGGCCTCGACATGCTCTCGACCGACACCTACGGCGTTCGGGTCCTGGCCGGCGGCGCCGATGGCGTGGTGGTGACGCAGCCAGCCACCAGTCACTCGACGAGCAGCGCGCTCGTGACCGCCTGGCTCGCCGAGGCCGCGGCCCGCCACGCGGTCGCGGCGGATCTGGCGGCCGCGCCAGACGAACGGGCCCTCTTTGTTTTTGCGCCACCGAACGCCATCCCCGCGCCCGCGGCGCAGCGCGCCCAGCTCCAACACCTCGTCCGCCTGGCGCACGGCCGGGACCTCCGCGCCGACGACCCAGACCTCGCCGCGCTCGCCGCCCTCTGGGACGACGTGAACGCCGACACCGGCGATCCGGACACCGCCTGGGCCGCCGTGCTGGCCGGCCTCCTCCGCCACCCTGACTTCCTGCACTACTGACATGCTCAATCGCCGCACACTGCTGGGCAGCCTCGGCGCGACCGCCGCCGCGCTGGCGGCGCCGCGGGCCGCGCGGGCCGGTGCCGTGCCGCCGGCGCAGCGCCGTTTCCTGTTCGTGCACGCGACCGGTGGCTGGGACACGACGCGGGTCTTCGCGCCGTCTTTCGGTGTCGCGGGCGTCACGATGGAGCCCGAAGCCAGCGCGCGGGAGGCGGGGGGGCTGGCCTGGGTGGACCATCCGCGCCGGCCTTCCGTGCGGCGCTTCTTCGAAGACTGGTCGTCCGATGCGGTGATCGTCAACGGCATTCTCCTCTCCTCCGTGTCCCACGCGAGCGCCACCCGCCTCATCACCACGGGCACCCCCGACGCCTCCCAGGCCGACTGGCCCTCCCGCCTCGGAGCG
The DNA here is from genome assembly GCA_040373935.1 of Alphaproteobacteria bacterium. Taxonomy (GTDB): domain Bacteria; phylum Myxococcota_A; class UBA796; order UBA796; family UBA2385; genus JBEIVK01. The sequence goes on along the minus strand of JBEIVK010000067.1, from coordinate 8,856 downwards.
GCGCGGGCCGAGGATCACCTGCTCCCATCCTTCGTCATCGGCGGCCCGAGCTTCGCCGGGCGCTACGGGGTGCAGGTCGGCCGAGCCGGGGCGGCGGGGCAGCTGCAGGGCCTCTGCACCGGTGACATCCTGGCCGACAGCGACCTCCCCGCCGCGCCGCTGCCCGCGGCGGCCGCGGCCCGGGTGGACGACTGGCTCACGGGCGCCACCGCCCGGGCGGCCTCCCGTCAGGCCGGCGCGGCAGGCCGGGCGTTGGTCGAGGACTACGGCGTCGCGCTCGCGCGCGGGGCGGCGCTGCGCGGGGCTGTGGGCGCGCTGGACCTCGCCGGCGGAGACACCTTTGACGCCCAGCTCGCGCTGGCGGTGCGGGTGCTGGGCGCTGGCCTGTCGCGCTGCGCGTCCGTCGCCCACCCCGACGCCGAGCGCATCACGGCCTGGGACAGCCACACCGGCAACGACGGCGCGCAGAGCGCGCTGTTCGACAACCTCTTCGCCTCGTTGGGCACGCTGATGTCGACGCTCGCGTCGACGCCCGGGCCGGCCGGGGGCACGCTCGCCGACGAGACGGTGGTGGTCGTGTTCTCCGAGATGGGGCGCACCCCCACCGTGAACGGCATGGGGGGGCGTGACCACTGGCCCGTCACGAGCGCGCTGCTGCTGGGTGCTGGGTTGCGGGGCGGGCAAGTGGTGGGCGGGCACGGCGAGGGCCTGGAGGCCCTCGACATCGACGTCGAGAGCGGCGCGCCGTCCACCGGCGGCACCGCCATCGTCCCCAATGTCCTGGGCGCCACGCTGCTCGCGCTGGGCGGCGTGGACCCGCGCGCCGAAGGCATCGTGGACCCGCCGATCTCCGCGGTGCTCGCGTGAGGGCCGTGGCGGCGCTCGCGCTGGTGGCCTGCGCGGGCGGCGCGCCCGCCGGCGGTGGAGGGGGCCCCGCGCCCGACGACACGGGCTCGCTGCCGCTCGTCACCTGGGAGAGCTTCGGCGAAGCGCTGATGGTCGAGCACTGCCAGCCCTGCCACGCCAGCACCACCCCCGACCGCTACGGCGCCCCCGAGGACGTCATCTTCGACACCGAGGCCGCCGTACTGGCCCGCCGGGACGCCGTCCTCGCCGCCGCCACCGGCGCGGCACCGTCCATGCCACCCGCCCTCCCTCTGGATGAGACGGACCAAGCGCGCCTCCGCGCCTGGCTCCGCCCCGACGAGTAGCCCATGCGTTTCGCCGCCCCGTCGTTGCTGTTCCTCGCCCTCGCCATCCGCCCGCTGGCCGCCGCCGTGCCCGGCCGGGACTTCTGGCCGGCCGACCTCACCGCCGTCGACTTCATCGCCCCGCCCACCGAAGGCACGGACCAGTTCTTCGCGTCCGACTCGGTGCTCTACGAGGGGACGGTCTACGTCTTCGTGTACCACACGCAGGCGCTGTACCTCGCCACCTATGACCTCGACTCCGGCGCCCTGGACATCGACCTGGACCGCCCGCTGCTGGAGCCGAGCGGGGAGGCGGACACCCCGGACGAGTTCGCGGTCACCAACGTCGCGGTGCAGCCCTGCCGGGCGCGCCGCGTGGTCGACGTGCCCCTGGAGTGGGACGGCGCGGTCTGTCGCCTGCCCAACATCGGCGTGGACCCAGACTCTCTCTCCCTGCGCTCCACCGCCCCGGCCGAAGAACCCGCCCCGGAGCCCGCGAAAGGCGGCTGCGGCTGCGGCGGCGGGGCGACGCCGGCCCCCGCGCCCACCACCGGAGATCCGTCCGGGCGCTTCACGTTCGAGCGTGGCCGGGACGACGGGACGACCCGCACGACGGACGGCCTGCGCCCCGCAGACCCGACCGAATCCTGCGAAGACTTGGTCGCCACCTACGACTACACGATCTGCTCGCTCGGCGACGACGCGTGGCGCTGCCCGGTGCCCGGCGAGGAGGACGTGCGCGGCGCCTGTGGGTGGTTCATGATGTGGGAGTCGGAAGGCGAGATCGACGGGAACGACAGCTCACCCAACGACCGCGTGGTGAACCTCGCGCACGCGGCGGTGCCGGGTGGGCCCTGGGAGAAGTACGCCGAGGACGGCGGCACCACCCTCACGCCCGAGGATGTCCGGGTGCGGTTCACCGGTCCGCACGCCCCCGAGCACACCTGGACGAAGCAGTCCTTCGCCAGCGTGCCGGACCTCTGGTTCGACCCGGTCGACGGCGTGTGGCGCATGTGGATCACCGGAGAGGCCGGCCTGCAATCCGCGATGTGGTACCTCGACAGCCCGGACGACGGCCTCACCTGGGGCATCGACACCTACGGCGTCGACGTGGACTGCTGGTCCGACGACCTCGGCGACTACGACCCGGCCGTGTGCACCCAGGTCGCCTGGGAAGGGGACGGCCCGCCCAACGACCCAGAGACCTCCCGGACGCCCGACGCCGTGGACTTCTGCGTCTACGACGACCCGGAGGCCGCCGGAAACGAGGTCGCGGTGATGTTCACGGCCGCCAACTCGGCCTGCATCGGCGAGCCGCGTGAGGGGGCGTTCCTGTTCGGGCGTCACCCCGACGGCGGCGACCAGCGGAGCGGCGTGGACTACACCTGGGAGCAGTCCGTGGAGATGGACGCCGAGACCGGCCTCGTCATCGCCTACGACCGGACGGGCGACTGCTCGGTCGTCCTCCACGACTTCAACATCACCCAGGTCGCCGACAGCCGCTACGTGATGTTCTTCACCCAGGTCCCGCCGAACGGCATCCATGTGGCCGGGAGCGGCTTCGCGTGCTCGGACTTCGCCGACAACGACGGCGACGGCGAGACCGACTTCGGCTTCGACCCGGACTGCGAGAGCCCGACCGACGACTCGGAGTGAGCCGCGCCGCGCGGGCGCTCAGGGGCGGATGGCCACCCGGCGCCGTGCGGCGAAGCCCTCGACCACCACCGCGCCGTCGTGCTCCGGGGCCCGGACGGTGAGGCGGTCGACCCGCGCGGCGCTGCCGAGGCCGATGTGCGCCACGGCCGGGCCGGCGCTGCCCCACCCGCTCTCGCTGTCCACGCGCGCCGCGTACCGGCGCCCGCCGGCCTCCACAAGCACCTCGCTGCCCGGGGCCGCCTCCACCTCGAGCCAGTGGTCTGCCGTACAGCCCGTGGACAGGAACACCCGCGGGGTCCGCACGGCGTCGCTCAGCAGCAGGTCGAGCACGCCGTCTTGGTTGAGGTCCGCCCCGATCACGCCGCGGCTGTGGGCCTCCCGCGGCAGGCCGCGCGACGCGCCGATCTCGGCGTAGACCCCATCTTCTCCCGCCTCGTACCACCACGGCGTGCGGGGGCGGGCGCCCCGCACCCAGAAGTCCCCGTTGGCGACCACGAGCTCCATCCGCCCGTCGTTGTCGAAGTCCAGAAGCGTGCTGCCCCAGGCCATGATCCCGTCGGTGAAGGGCGCGCCCAGCCCGAGCGCCGCCGCGGCGAGGTACCACACGCCGCCTGCACCTTCCCGCAACACGACATGCTGCGCCCCCTCGGCGAGGTAGAGGTCCAGTACGCCATCGGCATCGACATCGCCCCAGCTCGTGCCCATGCACGAGTAGCGAACGTCCAGGCCATCGCCGCTCCGCGCCTGGAGCCCGCCCGCGCCATCACCTTGAAAAAGCCGGTTCGGCGCGTATTCGTAGCCCTTGTCGTTGCAGAGATAGGCGTCCAGGTGGCCGTCGCCATCGACATCGCGCAGGCTGAAGTCGAACGCGGGCCCCCAGACGCTCGGGTCGGCCGCGATCTCCGCCTCGGCGAAGGCCCCTCCGCCATCGTTGCGGAGGACTGTCGCCCGCATCTGCGCGCGGTCGTCGGGGGCGGCCGCGCTCCAACCGACGACGAGGTCTGCATCGCCATCCCCGTCGAGATCGCCGACCGCCACGTCCGTCGTGGTGGCGCCCGCCCGCGCGGGATGGAGCGCCGCGGGGGCCGGGTGCGCGGCGTCGAAGTCCGCGGCCGCCCAGTCGACCGACACCGTGCCTCCCGCGAGGAGGAGGTCCGCCCGGCCGTCGGCGTCCAGATCCCCGACGGCCAGCGCGGCGATGCCTCCCCCGAGCCCAGCGCCGCCAGAGATGCGCCGGGTGCGGCCGTCGCGCAGACGGCGCAGCGCGACCCCCTCGGGCTCCACCCAAGCCAGCACCGCGTCTGCACCTTCGCCGAGCAGCGCCATCGCGCCCGGGTTGACCGATGTGTGTTGGGCCGGCGCCTCCACGGTGTAGGCCTGCGCCCATTCGGCCGACGCCTCGGCCCAGCCCGCGTCCGGCAGCGGCGCATCGCAGGGACGGGCCGGACCGAACGCCACCCGCGGGTCGGACGGCAGGGGCCCGCCGCCGCTGTCCGCCAGGCCCGAATCCCCCGGGGACACCACCGCCGGCGGCGGGGCGCCGCCGCAGGCCGATGCGCCGGCCAACAGCGCCGCCCCCGGCCAACCGGCCGCGCGCCCGCCCCTCACGCCACCCCAGGACCGTGTCGGCTCCATGTGATTGTTCCCCCGACCGGTGCGAACCCGCCTGCTTGTCCGCTAACAACGGTTCACGACCACCGCCGCACGTTGCGGCCGCCCGGCGGAAAGGGGTACACTCCGACGCGATGATGGTTCGACTGCACGCCCGCACCGGCCGCTCTCTCCTGTTGGCCGCGCTGGCCAGCGCCCCGGCTTGTGGGGGCCCTGCACCCGCCGCCGACGCGGAGGCCGCGCTCGCCTGCGCCGACACCGGGCCGCACCCCACCTGGGACGACGACGTCCAGGGCATCTTCCGCACCTACTGCAACGCCTGCCACGCCGCCGACGCGCCAGACCGCCACGGCGCCCCCGCCGACGTGACCTTCGACACCCCCCAGCAGGCGCTCTCCTGGGCGAGCCGCGTGCGCCAACGGACGCTCGTGGACCAGACGATGCCGATCGGCGGCGGCGTGCCCGCCGAGGACCGCCACCTCCTCGCTGTGTGGCTCGATTGTCCCGGCTGAGCCCCTGCCCCGCCGCCCGCGCGCCAGCCCGGGTCGCCACCCCGCCCGGGTCCGGCTATGGTTTGGCCATGTTTGCCCTGGTCTTCCTGATCGCCTGCGGCGCCGCGCCCAACCCGGGCGGCGGGGCCTCCAGCGACTCCGGGGACCCCTTCGCCGACTGGGCGCCCCCGCCGGTCGACGACACCCGCGCCGCCGCCGTCTGGTCTGTGGCCGAGGCCGAAGCCGCGCTCGGCGCCCTCGCCCGCCGTCCGCTCCCAGCCCCCCGCGTCGCGCGGGACGCCTACTTCGCCCTGATGGCCCAAGGCGACGCCGCCTGCCCGGGAGACCCGCTGCAGCTCATGGACACCCGCGTGCCGCTGGAGGGCTGCACCGCGGCCTCCGGCGTGCGCTTCGCCGGCATCTCCCGGTGGTTGTCGGGCAGCGCGGTGGAGGGCTCCACAGACCCGGCCTCCTTCCTCCTCTACGGGGACATGCACATCACCGACCGCGAGGGCGACTCGCTGGTCGTCGGCGGCTTCGCGCGGCTCCAGGTCACGACGTCCAACGGGCGGCAGATGTACAGCGGCGAGGTGACCGGGAGCTGGGTGCAAGACAACGGCCCGGAGTGGCTGGGCCCCGGCCTGTCGGGCACGCTCACCATGAACCACTTCAGCGGCGGCGGCGGCCCCACCGACGCCGTCGTCGCCGGCGGCCTGTACACGCCCGACGGCACGGCGTACTTCGAGTCGCTCGCCTTCTCCCCGTCCTGCGGCGGCGCGGCCTCGGGCGCCATCGGCGTCCGCGACCCGTCCGGCGGCTGGTGGCACTACGACCTCAGCGCCGAATCCTGCACCGGCTGCGGCGCGCTCTGGTACGAAGCAGACGCGCCCATCCGGTCCTGCGTGGACGTCACGCCGCTGCTCGCCTCCATCGAACGCGCGCTGGAGCCGACATGACGCTCCTCCTGCTGGCCTGGCTCGGCTGCGCCGACGCCCCGCGCCCCGACGCCGACGCGCCGCCCGCCCGCCCGTCCGCCACCGACCCGCTCGCCGCCGTCGCCCCGCTGGACGCGCCCCGCCTGTTGCGCCGCATCAGCCTGGACCTCCGCGGCGTGGTCCCCACCGTCGCCGAGCTGGACACCGTGGAGGCCGACCCCACGCAGGTCGACGTGCTGCGGGACGCCTGGCTGGACGACCCCCGGCTGGAGCAGCGGCTCGTCGAGATGCTGGCCGAGCAGTGGCAGACGCGCATCGACGAGTTCGACGCCCGCTGGTACGACTACCCCCTCACGGCCCGGGACGAGTTCACCTTCGACCAGTCCGTGGGCGAGGAGCCGCTGCGGCTCATGGCCCGCGTCGCCATGGAAGACCGCCCCTGGTCGGACACCGTGACGTCCGACGAGACGATGGTCAACCCGATGCTGCTGTCGATCTGGCCCGTCGAAGCCATCGAAGACGGCGACGGATGGCGGGCCGGGCGCTACACGGACGGGCGGCCGGCGGCCGGCGTGCTCACCACCAACGGCCTGTGGTGGCGCTACAGCTCCAGCCCCTTCAACCTCGGGCGGTCGCGCGCCGCCGCCATGCTGAAGCACCTCCTCTGCGAGGACTTCCTGGCCCGCTCCGTCAGCTTTGCGCCCGCGGAGGCCACCACAACCGAGAGCGGGACGGCCAACGCCGCCCTCGGCGAGCCCTACTGCATGGCCTGCCACGCCGCCATCGAGCCGCTGGCCGCCACCACCTTCGGCTTCTGGTGGCGCACCCAGTACAGCGCCATCGAGATGAGCACCTACCACGCCGAGCGGGAGCCCCTCGGCCCCGAGGCGCTCGACGTCGTCCCCGCCTACTTTGGCGCCCGCGTCAACGGCCTCGCCGACCTCGGCGCCCACGTGGCCGCGGACCCCCACTTCCACCGCTGCGCCGTCGAGACCGCCGGCGCCATGCTGCTGCGGCGCCCCCTCACCCCGGCAGACCACGACCGCGTGGACCTCTGGCTGGCCGACTACCACGCCGCCGGAGACCGCTACAAGGTCGCCCTGCGCGCCATCACCGACGACCCGCTCTACCGCGCGGGCGCCGTCGCGGACGACGCGCCCGACGCCCTCCACGCCCGCGCCCGCACCGAGCGCCTGCTCAGCGTCGACCAGATGCAGAGCAGCCTGGAGGATCTCGCGGGCTTCCGGTGGTCCTTCGCCGGCTTCGACCAGCTCGGCGTCGACACCGTCGGCTACCGGGTGCTCGGCGGCGGGGTCGACGGCCAGACCGTCGTTCGCCCCCAGCCCGAGCCCAACCTCACCTGGGCGCTGGTGGTCGAGCGCCTCGCGCAAGCGAGCGCCTGGAGCCTCGTCCGGCAGGAGCTCGAGGGCGCGGGCGACGGCGGCGAGGCCTCCGCGCGCCTGCTCGCGGGCGTCACCCCCGACAGCCGCCCCGGCGACGCCGACTTCCGCGACGCCCTGCGCGGCCTGCACTGGCGCCTCTACGCCGTGCGCGCCGACGACGGCTGGGTCGACGCCGTGGAGGCGCTCTGGGGCGAGGCGCTGGTCCGCGAGGGCAGCCCCGCCGGCGCCTGGCGGGTCGTGCTCTCGGCCCTCCTCCGGGACCCGCTCTGGGTGAGCACATGATCCCCTCCGCCCGCCCCTCCCGCCGCAGCCTCCTCCAGCTCGGCGCCCTCGGCCTCGGCGCCGCCGGTGCGCTCGGCGGCCTCTCCCGCAGCGCGCGCGCCTCCACCTCCGGGGAGCGCCGCTTCCTGTTCGTCTTCTGCCGCGGCGGCTGGGACCCGGCCTGCGTCCTTGCGCCGCAGTTCGGCACCGACGCCGTCGACGTCGAGCCGGACGCCAGCCCCGCGACCTCCGGCGGCCTGGACTGGGTGGACCACCCGGAGCGCCCCAGCGTGCGCCGCTGGTTCGAGCAGCACCATGCCCGCGCCGCCATCGTGCGCGGCTTCGAGGTCCAGAGCGTCTCGCACGAGCGCTGCGCCAAGCTCCTGATGACCGGCCGTCCCGACGAAGGCCGGGACGACTGGGGCGCCATGCTCGCCGCCGCCAGCGCCGAAGCCCGCGCCCTCCCCTACCTCGTGCTCGGCGGCCCCTCCTTCACCGCCCTCCACGCCGATCAGGTCGTGCGCAGCGGCAGCAACGGCCAGCTCGCCGCCCTCCTCGACGGCGGCGCCATCACCCTGCAGTCCGACCGCCCCGCCCTCCTGCCCACCGTCGCCGGCGACCGCCTCGCCGACGCCTTCGTCCGCAACCGCGCCGCCGCCCTCGAGGCCACCGGCCGCAGCCTCCTCAACCGGGACCTCGCCCGCCGCTACGGCCAGGCCCTCGACCGCATCGACCTCCTCTCCGCCTCCGGCCTGGACCTCTCCCAGCCCCCCGGCGGCGGGGACCGCTGGTCCACCTTCTCCACCGCCCTGGACGCCCTCGAGGCCGGCGCCAGCCGCTGCGTCGCCGTCGAGTACGACGGCCTCTGGTCCCAGACCTGGGACACCCACAGCGCCGGCCACATGCAGTCCTACCACTGGGAGGAGCTCTTCCAGTACCTCCTCCGCCTGAGCGACGAGCTCGGCCGCCGCCCGGGCCTCCTCGAAGACCGCCTCCAAGACGAGGTCACCGTCGTCGTCTACAGCGAGATGGGCCGCGGCCCCCGCCTCAACAGCACCGCCGGCAAGGACCACTTCACCTACACCTCCGCCCTCCTCTTCGGCGGCGGCATCGCCGGCGGGCGCATCGTCGGCGGCTACACCGACACCGGCTTCGGCCGCCCCACCGACGTCCGCACCGGCGGCGCCGGCGACACCCCGCTCCTCGCAGCCCACCTCGGCGCCACCCTCCTCACGCTCGGCGACATCGACCCCCTCTCCGTCGGCATCGAGTCCCCGGCCATCGAGGCCCTCCTCGCCTGACGGCCCGG
>JBEIVK010000130.1:0-8675 GCA_040373935.1 Alphaproteobacteria bacterium | reverse complement strand
GGTCGTAGACGCGCTCGAGCGGGATGTCCACGCGCTGGACGATCTCCCGGCGGATCCGCGGGTCGAGGCGGACCGTGTACTTGCCATTGGCCATCCCCAGCGGGGCGTAGGCGCCGCTGCGGAGGACGTCGATGAAGACGACGATGTCTTCGTCGCGGGCAAACCGGGCCGCGCCCGGCATGTCCATGCGCATCCCCGCCCATTCCCCGCCGAGCTGGTCCACGACGACGAACTCCGTCGCCTTGTCGCCCTTCAGGACCTCAGAGACGTCGACCTGCGCGCGGGTCCACACACGGCCGGACTCGTCGCGCTCCACCCACACCTCGGTGACGGTGCCGCGGACGATGATGTCGGACAAGTCCACCTGCTCCTCGAGCGTGAGCCGCCGGAAGGTGGTGGCGCCGGCCTCGGGGGACAGGCCCGGCAACAAGGCCGCCGCGAGCAAGAGCGATTTCATGGACAAGCCCTCCGCCCGCGCCGCGGGCCCGACTCGCCTGCGTGCGCAGACGAGGTGCTGTGTGTCTGTTGTAGCGGAGCGCCCCCCCCTTCGTCAAGCCTCCCGGAGCGCACCTCGCACGCGCCAGATGGACGCGCCCGTGATCGCTGCGGTCGGCCCCGATGCACAGCACCTTTCGGGCCGTCGCGTCGCGCACACCTTGACGAAACGCACGCAGTCGCCTAACACAACCGGAGCCTTTTGGACCTCCGCCCCTGCCTCCTCCATCCTTGGGGGCGTCGGGGGTGGCCAAAGTCCCGGATTCCCTCCTTCGGACGGGCCGATGACCCTGCTGCAGATCCTGCTCCGACTCCTTCTCGTCATGGCCGTCCTGGTGCCGGGCGTGTCCTTCGCGTCCGTCACCAAGGGCGAGATCAAGGGCACGACAGTCGATGAAGGCGGTCTCCCCGTCCCTGGCGTCGTGGTCACGATCACGTCGTCGAACCTCATGGGCATGCGCCAAGCGCAGACCGACGGGGAGGGCCGCTTCCGCTTCATCGAGCTTCCGCCCGGCCAATACCAGGTCATCTCGGAGGCCTCCGGCTTCCAGACCAAAAAGGTCGAGGGCGTGGGCGTGGTGGTCGGTCGCACGGCCATCCTCACCATCGAGATGAAGCTCTCCTCCGGCGGCAACGAGATCGTCATCGAGGAGCGCCGCCCCGTGGTGGACACCGAGTCCGCCAACCGCGGCAGCGTGCTCTCCAAGGAGTTCCTCGAGCGCATCCCGGCTGGCCGTTCGTACCAGTCGGCGGTGCAGCTCGCTGCGGGCACCACCGGCGGCGCCAACGCCAACATCGCGGGCGCGGCCTCCAACGAGAACACCTACCTCCTCGACGGCGTGAACATCACCGACCCGGTGACGGGCACGTTCTCGATGAACTTCAACTTCGACGCCATCGAGCAGCTCGAAGTCCTCACCTCCGCGTACGACCCGGAGTACGGCGTCAACCTCGGCGGTTCGATCAACATCGTCACCGAGACGGGCGGCAACAACCTCGAAGTCAAGACCGGTCTGTACGTCTGGAACGGCAACTGGTCGCCGAAGATCGACGAGCGCTGGGCGGCCGACGGCACGCCCCTCGCGCCCACCGACTTCGACTCCACCTTCGAGATCTACCAGGTCGGCATGAAGGTCTCGGGTCCCATCATCCGGGACAAGGCCTGGTTCATCGCGTCGTACCAGCTCGCCCGTTCGCTGCTCGCCAACTCCGGCGTCATCACCCCGCGTGACTTCGACGGGCACTACATGCTGGCGAAGATCACCGTGCAGCCCAACAGCTCGCACCGGATCACGCTGCTCGGCCAGACGGACCCGTCGACGATCGACAACATCTACACGGGCAACCGGTTCATCCTCCCCGAGGCGCAGGGGCGCCAGGCGCAGGGCGGCTTCGCGGCCTCCTTGCAGTGGGACTGGTTCATCAGCCCGACCAACTTCCTGGAGACCAAGACGGTCGTCCAGAAGACCTTCATCGAGCGCTATGGCGTGCCCTGCACGCACAACCAGGACATCGGGTACAACCCCTGCGGCCCGACGGAGCTCGAAAACTCCGTGGACCCGCAGACCCCCGGCCGCAGCGGCGTCAACAACGCGCTGGACCGCGGCAACAACCTGATCTTCGACTTCGACGACCGCTGGCGCGTCGAGCTGCAGTCGAAGTACAGCCTCCTCCAGGTTGAGGCGCTCGGCACCCACGACATCAAGGCCGGTTTCGACACCAGCCTGCTCATCTGGGACAAGACCTTCGGCATCTCCGGCAACCACTACTACGTGGACTGGAACCAGCTGGCGTACAACCCGAACACCTACCAGAACTACTACTGGGTCGAGTACAGCCAGCCGTACAACTACACGACCTACTCGCAGACCTTCGGTGTCTTCATCCAGGACGTGTACAAGCCGATCGACAACCTCACCTTCCGCTACGGCACCCGCTACGACCGTCAGATCTTCCGGAATGACGTCGGTGAGGCCATCATCAACACCGGTCTGTGGGGCCCGCGCTTCAGCGCGATCTGGGACCCGTGGGGCGACGCCAAGACGAAGCTGTCGGGCAGCATCGGCCGCTTCAACGACACGGCCCGGATCGGCCTCGCCGACTACCTGTCCGCGTCCGACTTCGGCACGAAGCTCTTCCTCGGCGAGCCCTTCGGCGGCTTCACCGCCGACGCCAACAACAACTACTCCTACGCGCCGATCACCAACACCAACTCGGTTCTGCCGGGCCTCACGGCTCCGCGCGCCGACATGTTCAGCGTGGGCGCCCAGCGGGAGATTGTCCAGGACCTCGCGCTCAGCCTCGACTTCACCGGCAAGTTCACCCGCAACCTGTACGTGTTCGACGAGCTGAACTACATCTGGGACCAGAACGGCTACAACATCATCGGCACGAGCGACGGTACGGTCAACCAGTACTACCGCCTCCGTACCCCGACGATCGGCCGCCGCGAGTACTACCGGACCGACGTCATCCTCAACAAGGTCTTCTCGGACCGTTGGGAGATGCAGGGCTCCTACTCCTACTCGGTGAGCAAGGGCTCCGTGCAGACGACGCCCTCCGGCTTCCTGGCCGTCCCCACGCAGTCCGAGTTCTACGTGGACGGCAACCTGCCCACAGACATCCGCCACAGCGTGAAGGCCGGCGGTGTCTGGGAGCTCCCGACGGACCCGTGGACCACCGAGATCGGCGGTACCCTGTTCATGGAGAGCGGCTACCCCGTCACCCGTGGCTACGACAACGGCTTCAACGGCTCGCTGTTGATTGACACGGTCGGCACCTACGCCCGCGTCGAGCCGTGGTGGAGCTCAACATCCTCATCCGGCAGGCCATCCCGGTGAAGAAGGGTGCGCTCAAGGGCCAGGTCCAGTTCCTGAACATCACGAACAACCGTCAGGCCAACAACGACAGCCTCTCCTACGCCGGGGTCTCCTTCGACAACCGGTGGATCATCGTCCAGCGCCAGACGCCGCTCCAGTTGATGGTCGGCGCCGAGTACGAGTTCTGATCATGAACACCCTCCTCCTCGCTCTGCTGGCCGGCTGCTACGTCGAATCGGCGTACACCCACAAGGACCTCAAGGGGACCCTCAAGATCCCCAAGGAGGCCGCCACCATCCAACTGATCGACCAGGACAACAACCAGTGGGAGGTCACGGACCCCCGCGCGATCGGCCCGGTGTACCTCGGTGTGTTCGCTTCGGTGCAGGAGGGTCTCTTCGACTACCCGCACCCGGAGATGGGCCCGGTGCTCGACGCCAACCGCCCGGGCGACACCTACCCCTACGGTGGCACGACGGTCGGCCGGTTTGACTACGGCTGCTACGAGCAGCTCAAGTGCAAGATCGTCACCGGTCGGTACAAGGACTATGACGACGTCCTCGACTTCTTCAAAGACGAGGTTCGGCAACCGGTGCTGAACCCCTGGGGTGAGGAGGTCACCGACGGCGTCGAGATGCGGGAGCGCTGCTACGAGACGCAGTTCCGCACCTCGGACCGCGAGATGCTCTTCGTCGGCGAAGACCGCCTCAACTTCAAGGAGGAGGGGGACTACTACGTCGCGGACGTCGAGATCCTCCACACCGCCTTCGAGGAGGGGGTGTCCGTTTGGGGCTGGGTGGACATGCCCTCCCGCACCTTCGACTTCAACACCTGCAACCCGGGCTTCGGCGACCTCATCAACTACTATGATGAGAACTTCACCACCGGCACGAACCAGATCAACGTGCTGAACGAGCCGGGGACGTACATCGACGAGGGCGACTGGGTGGTCCTCGAGCCTGCCATCATCGACGATCCGGGCAAGGCCTTCGAGATCGTCATGGAGTACCGTCATGATGGGTAGACTCCTCCTGCTGGCCACGCTTGCCGGCTGCGACCGCGACAACACCGCCGCCCTGGTGGACCCGCCGGGGGACATCCCCACCGTGCTCACGCTGCCGCGTGTGGAGGTTCTCTCCGAGGACGCCTTCGCGGAGTACGAGGACGCGCAGGCGAACGGAGAGCACTGGGGCTTCTGCGGCAACCCCGCCTCTGACGCCGTCGAAGGCGAAGCGTCCACGCGGTGCGTCTTCGAGCAGCTCGCTCCCACCACCGGCCAGAGCCGCGGCGGCGCCACCTTCACCTTCAAGGGCACGGGTGAGCGCGTCTGCATCGTCATCGACCCGGAGACGGTCTTCTGGAACCAGTCCGTGGCGACCTCCGGCCGCAACGACCTGTACTCCTACCCGGACTACCTCGCCGACGACGGCGACCTCGACCTCTTCGCCGGCTTGTCCTCGTACTACACGGGTTCGCCGGGGCTGGAGATCGGTGGGTTCATGCAGGTCTACACGGACAGCGCGGGCCGGCAGATCGAGATCGAGTACGGCGAGTGCTTCCAGCGCGGCAGCTCGCTCTCCGGCATCGAGAACGCCCACGCCGGGCGCGGCACGGCCGAGTTCTGCGAGATCAACACGGCGGAGCGCGAGGGCGTCGAGTACACGGTCGTCCTCGAGACCTTCGCGGTGCCCCTCGATGACGGTGTGCTGTCCTTCGGCGCGATGGTGGTCGAGGGCCGGTGCAACAGCGTCGGCGTGAACGAGTGCACGATGCTCGGCGAGAGCATCCGCACCGACGGCAACCTCGCCGCGTGCACGGATCGCCTGGAGCTCGCCTTCTGTGAGTCGCGCATGCGGGAGTTCTGCTGCGCGAACCCGGAGATGTGCGGCGAAGAGGCGCCCGACGACGCCTGCCCCGAGTTCGAAGAGCCCGGCGCCCGCGACACCTTCTGCGCGGAGAACCCCGCGCTCTGCTGCGACGCCGGCTGAGCGCCCCCTCCCCGTTTGACACCCCGGGCTTCGGCCCGGGGTGTTTGCGTTTTGGGGCGCTCCCCATGCCAGGAGGCGGCCGGCACCATCGATCTTCACGGCGGGATGATTGCGCATCACATGAGACTTGCAAGTATCAGTCCGTCGGCTACCTTCGGGAGCAGCGAGGGGCGCCGATGCACGACCCGTTCTCGACCGCACGCATGCTCACGGAGGCCCTCGCCATCGGGCTCACCGCGCTGGTGTTCCTGGAGATCGGGTGGGACCGCCTCACCCGGAACCCGCACCGGGATGGGTGGGAAACGTCGATGAACCTCGTCACCAGCCTGCCCAACTTCGCGGCGACCCTGGTCGTTGGCGCCGTCGTGCTGCCCGCCGTCGGGGAGCTGCTCGCCCCCCTGCGCCTGCTCGCGCTCGGGCCCACGCCGCTCGGCTGGCTGCTGGCCTTCATCGTCACGGACCTCTGCTACTACGCAGGCCATCGGCTCGAACACCGCGTCCGCGCCCTCTGGGCGCACCACAGCGTGCACCACAGCAGCCCGGGCTTCGACCTGTCGACCGCCCTGCGCATCGCCTGGCACGACCCGTTCCTGACCTGGGTCTACTTGGTGCCAGCCCTGCTGCTCGGGTTCCCGGCCGAGCAGGCCCTGCTCGCGCTGGAGCTGGGCCTGCTCTACCAGACCTGGCTGCACACCCGCCGCATCGGGCGGCTCCCCCGTTGGTTCGAGGCCATCCTCAACACCCCATCCCACCATCGGGTCCACCACGGGCAGGACCGCGCCTTCCACGACCGCAATTTCGGAGGTGTCCTGATCGTGTGGGACCGGCTCTTCGGGACCTTCGCCGCGGAGTCCGGCGAGATCCGCATGGGGGTGGCGGCGCTGCCGCCGAGCCGCAACCCGTGGACCGTCAACTGGGCGGAGACCGCCCGCCTGTGGCAAGACCTCCGCGCGCGCCGCGGCCTGGACCGCATCCGCACGCTCGTTCGGCCGCCGGACTGGTCCCCTCCCCTCTCGCCCCCGGCTCCGTGACATGGCCCGCCCGCCCCTCCGCCCCTCCGCCGCCGACGCGATCCTGCGCAGCGCCACGGCCATTCTCGCCGCCAATCCCAGCGCCCCGATGGACGAGATCGCCGCCGCGGCCGGGGTGGGCCGAGCGACCTTGTTCCGCCACCACGCGAACCGCGACGCGCTGCTGGTCGCCGTCGCCGGGCGGGCCCTGGACGCGCTGTCGGGCCGCATCACGGCCTTGGAGGCCGCGCAAGCACCCGCGGCAGACGGCTTCGTGCGGCTGGTCGAGCTGCTGGTCGACGCGGGCGGGGAGCTCCGGTTCCTGCTCGCGCACCCGTCCCTGGAAGCGCACCCGCCCGTGGCGGCCGCCGTCCGGGCCATCGACCTGCGCATCGTCCCCTTCGTCGTCGCGGCCCAAGGCTCCGGCGTTCTCCGGGCGGACCTGCCCTTCGCCTGGGTGTGGCGGGCGACCGAGGCGCTGATCTACCAGGCCTGGGCCGCCGTGCAGGACGGCACCCTCGCCGCAGCCGACGCCCCCGCCATCGTCCGCCAGACCGTCCTCTCCGGATTGGGCGGGCGCGGCCTCAGCCCGCCGGGCCCAGCAGCTTCTCCACCTTGACCGGCCCGCCATCGCCGAGCCGGCGCAACCGCGCCTCTCCTGCGGTGTCCCGCTGGATGGACCACGCGCCGCCCGACCCGCCGGGAAGGGCGACCGAGCGCGCGCCCTCTCGGTACACCGGCGCCCCCGCCGCCGGGCGCACCACCAGCCCGGCGACCCCCGAGGGCCCGGGGACCAAGCCGAGCAGCGTGCTGCCCGCCGCCCAGGGCACGGGCTCCAGCGCGCGCAGCTCGCCGCCCTGCAAGGCGACCCACCGCGCCCGCAGCCCGGCCTCGCCCACGGCCGCCACGAGCACCGCCAAGCCGCCGGCCTGCTCACCCAGGCGGTCCAAACGCCCAAAAGTCGCCCCGACGACCGCCTCTCCCGCCGGCGCGGCGAAGATGCGCTTGCCGGGAAGCGGCAAATCCGGCGCCGGCCCCGCCCGAACGGCCCACACGTCGACCGCCGCGGCGCTGGCGACCAGCACCTGCGCCGTGCCGGCCGCGTCTGCGAGGCTCTCCACGCGCAGGGGCCGCGCCGGCAAGCGCCCGAGGCGCCGAAAAACCGGCGTCCCCCGGGCATCGACGCTCACGAGACGCAGCTCGCCGCCCTCGCCCTTGGGCGCCGGCACCCACAACGGGACATGCACGTCGCCACGGGCATCGGTGACCGCACCACCGGCCAGCTCGACCTTCGGCCAGGGCAGCGGCACCACGTCCGGCTCGCCGCGCGCCTCGACGCCCTGAAGCTGCACCGCCACCAGCGTGCGCCCGCCCTCCAGCCAGACCACATGGCGGTTGCCCTCCTCTTGGCCGCGCGCCGCCGCGAGCACGGGCTCGACCGCCGCCGGCAAGCGCCGCAAGAACCAGTTGGCCTCGGGCGCCGCCCCCGCAGCCGGCAGATGGAGGTAGAGGTCAAAGCCGTCCTTCCCGGCGTGCAGCCACGCGGAGGCCCCGGGCTCGGCGCCGTGCGGGCCGAGATCTCCCGCCACAGGCCGGGGCGGCGCCACGCGGATGGTGCGCGCCGGCAGCTCCACGGGGCCCTGCGGCAGCTCGACCTTCAGACCCAGCGACCACTCCCCCGGCGCCAGCGCCCCCGCGCCCGGCACTTCGAGCAGCGTCTGCCGCCGACCGCGGGGCGCCACCGAGACCGTCCGCCCCGAATCCGCGCCTGACGGGGTGCTTTTCCGGCGCTGCACGCCGCCGGTGGGCGACGTGAGCTGAAACTCGACCAGCCAAGGACGACTTCCGAGATCCGGCGCGGACAGCGGGCCGGCCGTCTCGTTGGAGAAGACGACGGGGACGATGATCTTGTCCCCGGCGAGGTACTCGGCCCGTACCACGGCCTGAACCGCCACTCCCCCCGAGGCAGCCGGCGCAGCCGGCGCGGCCGGCGCAGCCCCACCCGCGGGCGCCTGCGCGGCCGCCGACAGCGAGAAAACGAGGGCGATACTGGACATACTCATGCGAGGCAGAGACGGAATCACGGCGACGACGCTCCGTTCGACTGGCACCATAGCCGACCCGCGAGCGCCCGGGCGGCCTCTGGTGAATCGACGTGGCCCGCGTGCTGCGCCGCGCGCACCGCGGCGAGCAAGCCCCCCATCGCCGGGCCCGCGGCCACGCCCAGTCCCGCGAGGTCGTCCCCCGTAATCAAAGGCGGGAGCGGAACAAAATCGACGCCCAACGCCGCCGCCCGCGACCGCACCGCGGCGGCCCCAGGCGCCCCCCAGGCCCCGGCCACCGCCAGCGCCAGCGCGGCGTCC
>JBEIVK010000757.1:0-2241 GCA_040373935.1 Alphaproteobacteria bacterium | reverse complement strand
TCCTGGCTCGCCTCGGTCGCGCGCAACGCCGGCCGCACGCTCGCGGAGAAGCGCCAGGGCGCCGCCGCGCCCGCCGCCGTCCCCGCGGCCCCCGCCGTCCCCGGCCCGGTCGTGCTCCAGGGCGCCCCGATGCTGATGGGACCGAGCCTCCTGCCCGAGCCCGGCCTCGCCGGCCCGATGCGCGAGGTGCTGCTCACGCCCGAGCCCGTCGCCGCTGGCGACGAGGAGCTCGGCCGCCGCTTCGGCCCCGGCGCCCGCGCGCGCCGCCGCAACCGACGCATGGCCAACCGACCCCACCGCGGCGGGCGCTTCGTCCGCCCCGCGCCCGACGAAGACGACGGCGCGGACGACGATCTCACCTGATCCCACCCACCATCCAAGAGGAACACACACCATGGCCGCACGACTGGACAACCTGGGCTACGCCCGCGTCTTCCGCCACCCCCGCACCGGCGAGCTCGTCGTCGACACCGACAGCCTGCGCCGCGGTGGCGGCGGCTTCTCCGGCGTCGACTTCGGCGAGGACCTCGAAGGCGACGACTTCGAGGGCGACGAGGACTTCGGCGACGACGACTACGACGACGAGGACGACCTCGACGAGGACGAGGAGTTCGAGGGCGACGACTTCGAGGGCGATGACGACCTCGCAGGCGACGACGATCTCGCGGGCGACGACGACATGGCCGGGGACGCCGACATCGGCGCTCGCGGCTCGCGCCGCCGCCGCCGCATCAAGCGCCGCCTCGCGCGGCTCAACCGCCGGGAGGCTCGCCTCCGCAAGAAGCTCGGCAAGTCGCGTCGCCGCACGCGAAAGGGGAAGAAGGTGCATTGGGGCATGACCGCTGTGTCCGGCACGGACACGCTCACCGCCGCTGGCGCCGCCAGCGTCAAGATCCGCCTCCAGCACGATTTCCGCGCCCAGGACGTCACGTTCACGGGCTCGGCGTCGGGCGCGAAGGTCACCAGCATCTTCTTCGGCGACCGCGTGGTCTGGTCGTCGAGCGACGGCATCGACGTGTCGGTGTTCGGCTCGACCTCCTTCCTCCGCGGCCTGCTCAAGGGGCAGAGCCTGCGCGCGGGTCTCGACATCACCGTCAACGGCAGCCTCACCGGCGCGGGCGACTTCGCGGTCACCCTGGTCGGCAGCAAGCCGGTCACCCCGCACTGCTGAGCCCCCGAGCGAGGTGAGCCGTGGCCCGACCGGGATGCGGGATCGAACTGACGACGCGCGCGGACCAGGCGGACCTCCCGCCGGTCGGCCTCACGGTCGCCGGTCCGGTCCCCGCCCGCCCGGTCGAGCTGCTCACCAGCGAGGCCGAGCTGGACACCTGGCGCATCGTCGAGGTGTTCAGCCGGACGGGCCTGCCCTTCGAGGTGGACCTGTCGTGGTCCTCGGGCTCGGGCAGCGGCGCCAGCGCGCAGGTGACGGTCGCTCGCTCGACCCGCATCTGCGTGCTGGCCCGCTCGCTCAAGATCCAGGCCGCGAACCTCGGCACCGTGCTCAACCGCGTCGGGGTCACCGTCGCTGACGGCTTCGCGCCCACCCGCAACCAGTGGGAGGTGCGCGGCACCGTCGGCGAGGGGTCGCTGCTCAACACGGCGATCCCGCCCTTCGCGGAGCACGTCCGCGTGGACGTCGCGCAGCTCGGCGTCGTCCCCAACACCACCCTCCAACTCTTCGACGCGCTCGGCGACCTGCGGAGCACGACCGCGGCGGGCGCCCAGCCCAGCCCCGGCGTCCCGGTCGGCGGCACCGCCAAGCTGCGGGTCGCGTCCACCGGCCAGCCCACCCGGGCGCGGGCCGTCTTCCTCCTCTCCCTCTGACCTCCTGGTGACCCGATGCCCGTCCTCCGCAACAGCGCCACGCTGCTCAACCGCCAGACCTACAGCGCCAGCGCCGCCGACAGCGGCATCTGGCTGCTGCGGCCGGTGGACAGCGACCGCACCGAGGACCGCGAGCAGGACTTCGTGCTCATGCTCTACGCCGAGCAGCAGGGCGCGGGGGCGGTCAACCTCGAGCTCCTCACCAGCTTCGGCGACGGCTTCTGGGCCGTGATCGGCCGAAAGACGCTGCCGGCGCCCGGCGGCTACCTCATCGACCTGCGCTCGCTCGATGACATCCCGCCCTACGTGCGCCTGCGCCTCACCGGCGCGCCTCCGGCTGCCGGCGGCGCCGCGCCCACCTTCCGCGTCTACGCCCGGGTCGCGAGCCCGGCGGCGTTCACTGCGGTCCCCGCCACC